>NZ_JBNKWF010000017.1:0-79222 GCF_050299635.1 Altererythrobacter sp. | reverse complement strand
ATCAGATTTTTGATGAGACCGAGGCCAATGATCCGCCTGTTCAAACACTACATCCCGCACGCCGTGATCCTGCTCGGCCTGCTGGATTTTGCCCTGCTGATGCTCGCGGGCGAATTGGCGTGGCAATTGCGCGCCTCGCAAATCGGTATGGATCCAGGCTCGCTGACCGAGCGGTGGCAATCACTGGTCGGTTCGGCGCTGGTGGTCTGGCTGGCGATGATCTCGGTCGGCGTTTATGGGCCAAACGCGCTGCGATCCTTGCGTTATGCCGGGGCCCGCCTGCTTGTTGCGATCAGCCTCGCGATTCTTGCGCTGGCGATGGTCGAGTTTGTTCTCGCCAGCCAGACGTTTTGGCGCTCGACGCTATTCTATACGATGATTTTCACAGCCGGGCTGATGGTTGCAGACCGGATGTTCCTCAACAGTTTCCTCGGATCCTCGGCCTTCCGGCGCCGCGTCATGGTTCTGGGCTCCGGTGACCGCGCGCAGCGTGTGCGCAAGCTCGGCGAAAAGCCAGAGTGCGGTTTTGCAGTGGTTGCCTATTTGGCCATGAGCGACGGCGACCGCGTGGTCGAAGAAGCAATCCCGCGCAGTGCGATTCACGATCTGGGGCGCTTCGTCGAGAATCTGGGTGTGAGCGAAGTTGTGCTGGCTATGCAGGAAAGGCGCAATGCGCTGCCTTTGAAGGATCTGCTGCGGATCAAGACCAAAGGCGTACACGTGAACGATTTCTCCAGCTTCATGGAGCGCGAGACCGGGCGCGTCGATCTCGATACACTCAACCCAAGCTGGCTGATCTTTTCCGACGGATTTTCTTCGGGCCGGATGTTCTCGAGCGCGGCTAAACGCGTGTTCGATGTCCTCGCCAGTTCCTTGCTGCTGTTCTTCACGCTGCCGGTCATCCTGGTTTTTGCGCTCCTGGTGAAGCTCGACAGCAAGGGGCCGGCATTCTTTCGCCAGCAGCGAGTGGGGCTCTATGGACAGAACTTCAATCTCGTCAAACTCCGCTCGATGCGCACCGATGCCGAGAAGGACGGAGCCCAATGGGCGGCGGAAAACGATCCGCGCGTAACGCGTATCGGGCGCTTCATCCGCAAGGTCAGGATCGATGAGCTGCCACAAACCTGGAACGTACTGATGGGCCATATGAGCTTTGTCGGTCCGCGCCCCGAGGTCCCGCAGTTCGTATCAAACCTCGAAAGTGAGCTTCAGTTCTATGCAGAACGGCACATGGTCAAGCCGGGCATCACGGGCTGGGCGCAGATCAACTATCCCTATGGCGCGTCGACCGAAGATTCGCGCAAGAAGCTCGAGTTCGATCTCTATTATGCGAAGAACTACACGCCGTTTCTCGACTTGGTGATCCTGCTCCAGACAGTCCGTGTAATCCTCTGGCCCGAAGGTGCGCGATGATTCTGGCGTCGCCTCAGTTCCTCGCCGTTCTGGGCTTCTTCGGCCATCTGGCCGGCGCGGTGGCATGCGCCGTCGCTCTGTTCTGGATCATTGGGCAAGGTGATCGTCGCCGGTCGGACCGTCCTGCGGCAATCGCCGCGATCGCACTGACCGGATTGTGGTGCGCCGTGGCAACGGCGATCGAACCGGTCGCTCCGGCGGCTCAGCTATTCGCCACGGCACGCAATCTCGGACTGATCTTCCTGTTGTTCCGCCTGTTTGGCAATGACGGCCGTGACGAGAGCATGTCGGCTATTAAGCCAGTCGTCCTTTCGCTCGGTTTCGTTACATTGCTGCAGCCCGTCCTCTTGCTTGTGATGCAACGTTTTGCGGTCGCGCCGCAGATCGTCCTGCTGACGTTCCAGAGCTCGGTGCTATTGCAGATGCTGGTGGCGATCGGCGCTCTGGTGCTGTTGCACAATCTCTATGCAGGTGCTGCAACGTCTTCACGGCAGCTGTTGCGCTGGAGTGCCATTGCGCTCGCGCTCATCTGGGGCTTCGATCTGAACCTGTTCGCTATCGCCTATATGGGGGGCGAGACTCCGGCGATTCTGCTGGCGGTGCGTGGCCTGTTCGCAGGCGTTGCCATGCTGCTTCTGGCTTTCGGAGCCAATTCGGCTTCGGCAGGGTTGCAATTCCGCCCGTCACGCGCGGTTACTTTCCAGACGCTTTCGCTGCTCCTGATCGGCGCATATCTGCTTGTGATGCTGCTCGTGGCACAGTCGCTCCCCATGCTGGGCGGCAATTTCGGGCGGGCGGCGCAAGTCAGTTTCCTGATCGCAGCAAGTATTGCGGCAGTCGCCTGGCTACCTTCGCAGCGCGCACGAAGCTGGTTGCGGGTTACGGCGATCAAGCATCTGTTCCAGCATCGCTACGATTATCGCAGCGAGTGGCTGCGCTTCACGCGCACGATCAGCCAAGGGGGCTCTGGCGAGCAGAGCTTCCACGAGCGTGCCGTCAAAGCGCTGGCAGACATCACCGACAGTCCGGCAGGGCTCCTGCTTGCGCCTAACGAGGAAGCGGAGCTTGAACTGGTCGCGCGGTGGAATTGGCCTTCGATTGAAGTGCCTGCAATTGCAGCGACATTCAACCTTGCCGGATTGCTTGAGCAGGAGAGTTTCATCCTCGATCTCGACAAGGTTCGCGACGGAGTAAATTTGCGCGGTGAGGCTGAGCTCGTACCTGCGTGGATGCTGAATGAGAAAAGCGTCTGGGCGGTGGTGCCCTTGCTGCACTTCGACCGCCTGGTGGGGGCTGTTGTGCTTGCGAGGCCAAGCGCAGAGCGTTCGCTTGATTGGGAGGACTTCGACCTGCTCAAGGTCGTGGGCCAGCAGCTCGCCAGCTATCTGGCTGAGCAGGCAGGGCAGCAGGCGCTGCTGGAAGCGAGCCGGTTCGACGAGTTTAACCGCCGCATCGCGTTCGTGATGCACGATATCAAGAACCTGGCCAGCCAGCTCTCTCTGCTTGCCCGCAATGCAGAGAAGCACGCCGACAATCCCGATTTCCGCGCGGACATGCTGGTGACTCTGCGCAACAGTGCCGACAAGCTCAACGCGCTACTCGCCCGGCTCGGCAGATATGGAGCAGGGCAGGTACATGCGAAGCAGGCGGTCGATCTCACTGCGGTCGCCAAGGAGCTGGCTGCACGTTTCCGCGGCAGCCACCCGGTCGAAGTCACTCGCGCTGAATCCTGTCTGGTATCCGTAGACGTTGAAGCGCTCGACCAGGCGCTG
The DNA here is from genome assembly GCF_050299635.1 of Altererythrobacter sp. Classification (NCBI taxonomy): domain Bacteria; kingdom Pseudomonadati; phylum Pseudomonadota; class Alphaproteobacteria; order Sphingomonadales; family Erythrobacteraceae; genus Altererythrobacter; species Altererythrobacter sp. Next base: position 76,037 of record NZ_JBNKWF010000017.1, on the reverse strand, counting down.
GTTCATCTTCTTCAGAATGCGATTGACGCCAGCCCGCCCGAGGCGCCGGTCTATCTTGATGTCGCGTCCGATGGGCTGAATGGTCGCATCGAAATCATCGATGCGGGCAAGGGCATGGCCCCCGGCTTTATCCGCAACGGATTGTTCAAGCCCTTCGTCTCGTCGAAGAATGGCGGGTTTGGCATCGGCGCCTTCGAAGCGCGCGAACTGGTCCGTGCGATGGGCGGCCGTCTGAGTGTGGAATCGCGCGAAGGCGTGGGCACCCGCTTCATAGTGTCTCTGCCGCGTGATGTTTCGGGCGGCATAAACTCCATTGAAACAGCAAATCGCAACGAGGTGGCATGATGGCCGAGAAGAAACCCGTATTGCTGGTGGTCGAGGATGACGAGGGACTGCAGGCCCAACTCAAGTGGGCCTATGACGATTTCGAGGTCGTGCCGGCGCTGAATCGCGAAAGCGCGATAACCGCGCTGCGGGCGCATGAACCTGCCGTTGTCACGCTTGATCTGGGCTTGCCGCCCGATCCCGACGGAACGAGCGAAGGCTTTGCCGTGCTTGATGCTATCATGGAGCTTAAGCCCGATACCAAGGTGATCGTTGCATCGGGCCATGGCGCACGCGAAAGTGCGCTTCAGGCGATCGAGCGCGGCGCATATGACTTCTACCAGAAGCCGGTCGATATTGAGGCGCTCGGGCTGATCGTACGACGAGCCTTCAATCTGCATGAGATTGAGCTGGAAAACCGCCGCTTGAGCGAGCGTGTGGGCGAGGAAAAGACCGTGCTCGGCAGGCTGGTAACCGGCGCACCGGAAATGGCGAAAGTCGCGCGCACGATCGAGCGTGTCGCCGACACCAACGTTTCGGTCATGCTGCTGGGAGCAAGCGGGACCGGCAAGGAACTGCTGGCGCACGGCCTGCACGATGCCAGCAATCGTCGTGACGGTCCATTCATTGCGATCAACTGCGCAGCGATCCCTGAAAACCTGCTCGAAAGCGAGCTGTTCGGTCATGAGAAGGGCGCGTTTACCGGTGCTGTCAAAACCACCGAAGGCAAGATCGAAAGCGCCGACGGTGGAACGCTGTTTCTTGACGAGGTGGGCGACATTCCGCTGCCGCTTCAGGTCAAATTGCTGCGCTTCCTGCAGGAACGCACGATTGAGAGGATCGGCGGCCGTAAGGAAATTCCGGTCAACACGCGGATCGTCTGCGCCACCCATCAGGACCTTGAAGCAATGATCGCTGCCGGTGGGTTCCGCGAGGATCTGTTCTACCGCCTGGCGGAGATCGTGGTGAAGATCCCGACGCTTGCGGAGCGGCCCGGTGACGCCGTCTTGCTGGCCAAATCCTTCCTGATGCGTTTTGCGGCGGAAATGAATCCGCAGGTGACCGGCTTCGCGCCCGATGCGCTGGCGGCGATCGATGCATGGAACTGGCCGGGCAATGTGCGCGAGCTGGAAAACCGGGTGAAGCGCGCGGTCATTATGGCCGATGGCAAGTTGGTGAGCGCGGAAGATCTCGACTTCGACGCTAGCGAGGATGAGGACGACCAGCCCTGCGCGCTGAACCTGAAGAGCGCGCGTGAACAGTCCGACCGCCGGGTGATACGCCACGCCTTGGCTCGCACCGAGGGCAATATTTCAAGCACCGCCAAGTTGTTGGGGATCAGCCGCCCGACGCTCTACGATCTGCTCAAGCAGTATGACTTGCAGGCCTGACACGGTCTTTCGGCAAGCCTTTACTGCCAGTTTGCTGGTCGCTGCACTGGCCCTGTCCGGCTGCAAGCAGGACGAGGCTCCGACCGATCCGGTTGAGTTGGCGAAGGCGAGGCTGGCCAGCGGCGATGCGCTTGCCGCTGAAATCGCCTTGCAAGCTGCGCTAAAGAATGGCGTGCCCAATGCCGATGTGGCGGCCTATCTGGGCGAAGCGGAACTGGCGCAAGGCAAACTGTCCGAAGCGCGCGAATGGCTCGGCCCGCAGGACTTCTCGCCCAAAACGCGCGAGCATGGCTTCCACATGCTTGGCAGGCTGGAGATGGCGTCGAGCAACCTGCAAGCGGCAGGCGTGGCATTCGACCATGCCCTGGCCGAAAATCCCGACGAGCCAGAGCTTTGGGTCGACATCGGGCGGTTGCGCTATAGTGGTGGCGAACAGATCCAGGCGCTCGAAGCGGCCGAACACGCTGTAGAGCTTGGCCCCCGCGATCCTCTTGCTTTGCAGTTTCGCGGACAGCTGGTGAGCGATGCTTACGGATTGCAAGCGGCGCTGCCATGGTTCGAGGCCGCTCTCGACATCGCGCCAGACAATCCAGGGGCGCTGGCAGACTATGCCGCAACTCTGGGCGAGCTTGGGCGCGCTGAGGAACTGCTGCTCGCAGTTCGCAAACTTGCCAAAGTAGATCCCGCCAATCCGCAAGTGCATTTCCTGCAGGCAGTGCTGGCCGCGCGCGCGGGCAAGTCCGTTCTTGCGCGGTCACTGCTCCAGCGGAGCGGCAATCTGGAGCGCAAGGTTCCCGCAGCCATGCTGCTTTCCGCTCTCATCGATCTCGAGAATGGCAATCATGGCAGCGCCGCACAGACACTCGTTGAACTCGCGGAGCGTCAGCCGGACAACCGCCGCGTGCAGGTGCTGCTGGCGCGCGCGCTGCTGCTTGGGCGAAGCGAACAAGAGTTGGTCCATCGTTTCGCGGAGCCTGCCAAACGCCCCGATGCTTCGCCATATTTGATGGTGCTTGTTGCGCGCGCCCACGAAGCGCTGGGCGATCGCGAAGCGGCGGCATTATATCTCGATCGCGCTGCACAGAGGCGGCCCGGAAGTCTCGTGCCTATTATCGATGACGGTCTGACCGAGCGCGCAGCCGCCCTGCAGGAAGTGCGCAGCTTGATCGCTGAAGGACGGAATGACGAAGCCGCTCGCCGGGCAGAGGCGTTCAGTCTGCGATACGGCGGTTCTGCCGATGCACTGAGCCTTGCAGGTGACGCGCAAATGGCGCGCAAGGACTTCGAGACGGCGCTGGAACGCTACCGCGCTTCAGCAGCAGTACGACTGTCTTGGCCGCTCGCGCGCCGCATGATCGCAACCTATCGCGCATCCGGGCAGACAGATAGAGCGGATGCAATCCTTGCTGCGCAGGTTAGCAGCGATCCGGGCAATGCCGAAGCGGCAGGCCTGTTTGGCAAATTGTTTGCCGAGCGCAAAAGCTGGAATCAAGCGGCACTGTTGCTCGACCACGCCATTGCAATGGGGGCTGGGCGCGATCCGCAAATCCTGGAGCTGCGGTCAAAGGTTGCCGCTTCTTTGGGTGACAAGGATGGCGCCGCAAAATTTGCCCAGCGTGCTCATTACATCCAACCGGGCAGGGCATTGGTGGTCAAGGCGCACTCGACAGCGAAGCGTTAGCACGGCAAGGGCGCGCAATGCGCTCTCGCCTCTCCCTGCTGGCCGATCCGATGATCGCGGTACTCGCGATTGCAACCGCATTGGCATTCATCTGGCCGGCTGAGGGCGAATTGCGCGGCAAGGCGCAGCAGATCGCCAGTGTGGCGATCTTCCTGCTGTTCCTGGTCAACGGGATGCGGATTGCACGTGGAGAGATCCTGCGCGGTTTCGTCAATTGGCGGTTCTTCCTCCCGCTTGCCCTGTGGGTATTCGGTGTAATGGGATTGGCCGGGCTAGGGGTATCGTGGCTGGCCACCGGATTACTTCCGCCACTTGTGGCGCTGGGGTTCCTTTATCTCGGAACTCTGCCTTCCACGATTCAATCGGCGATTTCCTATTCCAGTCTGGCCGGTGGCAATATCGCGCTATCTGTGGTGGGCGCGGCGCTGATCAACATTCTGGGCGTATTCGTGACCGCGCCGCTGTTCGCACTGCTGGGCGGGGGTGAAGTAGGCGCGCTGGGCCATGAAGCGATCGTGCGGATTGGGATGATCCTGCTGCTCCCCTTCGCCATTGGTCAGGCGCTGCAGGGCTGGAGCCGAGAATGGATCATCGAGCGTAGGGCGAAAATCGTGTGGCTCGATCGCGTTGTGATCGGGATCGCGGTCTATGTCGCCTTTTCGGGCGCAGTCGAACAGGGCCTGATGCAGATGTTTAGCGGCTGGGACTGGGCCAGCCTGTTTGGCTTGGTCTTAGGGTTCCTGCTGCTGGCCCATGTGCTGACGTGGTTTGCAGGCGGTGTTCTTGGATTGCCTCGCGCCGACCGCATAGCCTTCCTGTTTGCCGGTGCACAAAAGAGCGTGGCGATCGGGGCGCCGCTTGCCGCGATCCTGTTCGTGCCCGATGTCGCCGGATTCGTGATCGCACCGCTGCTGCTCTATCACCTGATGCAGTTGGTGCTTGCAGCGCCGCTGGCTAGTGCACTGGATCGGCAGAGGATCTAACGCCGTCTTCTGCCCGATTGATCCTGACTGACCACCAGAATGACAGACCGATCAGGATAGCGCCGATCAGGCCGGTAATGGTCTCGGGAATGTGCACCTTGGCGGAAACCAGCATGATCGCACCCAACACAATGATTGCCCAGAATGCGCCGTGCTCAAGAAAACGATACTGTGCCAGCGTGCCCTTGCGGACCAGATGGATTGTCATCGACCGCACGAACATCGCGCCGATGGACAGGCCCAGCGCAATCACGACCATATTGTTGGAAAGCGCAAAGGCGCCGATGACCCCGTCAAAACTGAAGCTTGCGTCGAGCACATTAAGGTAAAGGAAGCCGCCCAATCCGCTGCGAACCACTGCGCCATGCATTCGAGCGGCTTCCTCCTTCATCTCAAGGATCGCGCTGATCCCTTCGACTGCTATGAATGTGACGAGGCCAAGTATTCCCGAAATCAGGAAGGTCAGCGCTTCGTCCGGTGCCAGCAGAGTGGACATGCCCCATAAGGCTAGCAGCAGCAGAGCAATCTCCGCGGCGGGCAGGGCACCGAACTTTGACAGCCATTTCTCAAGCGTCGTGATCCAGTGGAGCTTCTTGTCGCGGTCGAAAAAGAATTTGAGACCCACCATGGCCAGAAAAGCGCCACCGAAACCGGCAATCCCAACATGGGCGGAACTGACGATGCGCTCATACTCCTGCGGCTCGTTGAGCGAGAGGCGAACTGTCTCCATCGGTCCCAATCCAGCCGCAATCGCGACGATCGCCAGTGGGAAAACTATCCGCATTCCGAACACAGCAAATGCGATACCCCAGGTGAGGAAGCGCTTTTGCCAGATTTCGTCCATCTCCTTGAGGACGGAAGCGTTCACCACCGCATTGTCGAAGCTGAGCGAGATCTCGAGTACTGACAGGATCAGCACGATCCACAGAACTTGTGCGGTCCCGACCAGCGTGCCGGTCGCGTACCAGCCATACCAAACGGCCAGCGCGGAGCAGACCAGCGTGAAGACCAGCGAAAAGCCGTAGAATCGCAGGAAGGTGTTCATTGGTCGGATCAGGCCTTGGGCTGGTAGGTTTGCTCTTCACCGGGGAAGCTGCGCGCGCGCACCTCTTCGGCATAGGTAGCTACCGTCTTCTCGATGATTCCGGCGATATCTTCGTAGCGCTTCACGAAGCGGGGAACACGTTCGAACATGCCCAACATATCCTCGGTCACCAGAACCTGGCCGTCGCAATGCGCGGAAGCGCCAATCCCGATGGTGGGGCAGGATACGGCCTTGGTTGCTTCGATCGCGATCGGTTCGACGACGCCTTCGATGACGATGGCGAATGCACCTGCTTCGTCGAGCGCCCTGGCATCGCTCACGATCTTGTCCGCTTCGGCGTCACTGCGCCCGCGGGCTGCATAGCCTCCGAGCACGTTGACGGCCTGCGGCGTGAGCCCGACATGGCCCATTACCGGTATCCCGCGCTGGTTGAGGAAAGCCACGGTCTCGGCCATCGCCTGCCCGCCTTCGAGCTTCACTGCAGCTGCGCCGCTCTGCTTGAGGAGGTAGGATGCGCTTTCGAAGGCTTTCTCCTTGGAAGCCTCATATGAGCCGAATGGCATATCGATCACCACCACCGAATGGTAGGAACCGCGCACTACCGCTGCGCCATGATTGGCCATCATCTCAAGCGTGACGGGCACAGTAGAGGGTAGGCCGTAGATTACCTGGCCGAGCGAATCCCCCACCAGCAGAAGGTCGCAATGCTTGTCCAGAAGCTGTGCCTGCCTGGCTGTGTAGGCGGTCAGCATCACCAGAGGATCTGCCGTTACGCCGTCCTGCTTGCGCTCGCGAATGCGCGGCACGGTCAGCCGCCGCATCGGCTGCGGAGTGGGATTGGCGCGGCTGGTCGATGTGTCGAGTTGGAATGTGGTGGACATGAGGCGCTTGTAGACTCGGTGCGAATGCGGGGAAAGGGCGCATATTCGCCTTGCGTTGCTGTCCGTTAGCGTTAGCCTCCCGCCCATGGAGGGGGAGCCGCGCTGTTGGCGCCGGGCTCTCGTGCAAAGGGAAGCCTTTTATGATCCTTGATCGCGTAAAACCGCTGGACGCCATTTTGGCGACCGCGGAGAAGAAATCGCTGCACCGTTCGTTGGGTGCAATCCAGCTCATGCTGTTCGGCATTGGGTGTATCATCGGCACCGGAATTTTCGTGCTGACTGCCGCAGGCGCACAGAAGGCGGGGCCGGGCCTGATGTTGGCATTCGCCATTGCCGGTACGGTCTGTATCGTTGCAGCGCTGTGCTATGCCGAGATTGCCGCAATGATCCCGGTCGCTGGCAGTGCCTACACATACAGCTATGCATCGATGGGCGAGTTTCTTGCCTGGACGGTCGGCTGGGGCCTGATCATGGAATATGCGATCGCCGCCAGCGCGGTGTCGGTTGGCTGGTCCGGCTATTTTTCGGGTACGATCCTGCATGAATTCATGGGTGTGGATTTACCGTCATGGCTTGCAGCCGGCCCGCTGGCATTGGGCGGAGCCGAAGGCGGGTTCATCAATTTGCCCGCATTGGTCATTGCGTTGCTTGTTACCGGATTGCTGGTGATCGGGACCAGCGAAAGCGCCAAGGTCAACGCGATCCTCGTGGCCATCAAGGTAACCGCGCTTACGGCCTTCATTGCGCTTACGCTGACCAGCTCTGATTTCTCTCCCGAGCGGTTCAATCCGTTCCTGCCCGCAGGCCTGTTCGGCGGATGGGGCAGCGGGGTCGGCGCGGTTGGCGCGGCGGCAACGATGTTCTTTGCCTATGTCGGCTTCGATGCAGTTTCGACTGCGGCGGAGGAAACCAAGAACCCGCAACGCAACGTTCCGATTGGCCTGGTCGGGTCGCTGTTGTTCTGTACGGTTTTCTACATCCTGGTTGCAGCCGGAGCGATCGGCACAATTGGCGGACAGCCGATCATGGGCCCAGGCGGAATTCCATTTCCGGCCGGTTCGGAAGAATTGGCGCGGCAGTGCGCACTTCCCGAATATGCCGGTGCGCTGGTGTGTTCCGATGAAGCGCTGGCGCATGTGCTGCGGCAGATCGGTTTTTCCGGGATCGGCAACATGCTTGGCATTGCCGCTTTCCTTGCGTTGCCTTCGGTCATCCTCGTTCTGATTTTTGCGCAGACGCGCATCTTCTTCGTGATGAGCCGTGACGGTCTGCTGCCCGAGAAGCTCAGTGCGGTGCATCCGCGCTTCAAGACTCCGCATGTGGTTACCATCATCACTGGTCTCGCGGTGGCGGTCGGAGCGGCCTTCTTCCCGGTTGGCCAGCTTGCCGACATTTCCAATGCAGGAACGCTTTATGCTTTTGCCATGGTTGCTTTTGCAGTCATGCTGGTTCGGCGTAACGATCCGTCGCGGCACCGTCCGTTCCGCGTTCCGGCGCTTTGGCTTGTCGGGCCTTTGACGGTTTTCGGGTGCGTTTTCCTGTTTGTGAACTTGCCGATTTCGGCGATGCTGTTCCTTCCGATCTGGAGCGTGATTGGGATTGTCGTCTATGTCGGTTACAGCCGTTCGCACAGCCATCTCGGTCGCGGGATTGTCGAGGTTGTGGACGATATCGAGGGTGAGGAAACCTCTATTCCGATCCATCCTCCCGCAGAATAGATTGATCTTGCTTGGTAATTGTGGGGCTGTCCCGATGGGGCGGCCCCTTTGCCTTGGGCTCTCCAGTGCGTTCTACAGCCGCATTGCGAATCATCCGAATATGGAACATAATAGGAACAAATGACTCGTTCCTGCATGTCCCTTCCTGTCTTGACCGAAAGCTGTGACGTGGCTGCGTTGGCAGCCCTGCGCGAGAAGTGCTGGCGGCCCGGCCTGTCTGGCCCTTCGCATAGCGAGTTGTTCGCGGAGAGTGATGAGGCAAGCGGGGCGGCTTTCGCGCTGGCGCTGGCATGCGATGCGCTGGACGTGGCCGCACAGGCCAGAAAGGCAGGGGCACTCGCCGAGAGCGGGGAGCAGCGTCAGGTGCTGTGGGTGCAGGATCGTGCCGCGGTCAGGCTCACCGGGCGGCCTTACCGCCATGGCCTGCCCGAAAATCTGCGCCATCGCCTGATCCATGTCGAAGCGGCAACGCCCGAAGATGCTCTGTTCGCGCTGGAAGAGGGGTTGCGCTGCCGTGATCTCGCTTTCGTGCTGGGTGAGATGGCCGGCAATCCCAAGGCGCTCAGTTTCACGGCATCGCGGCGGCTGAGCCTTGCGGCGGAAAAGCACGGAGTGCCGCTATGGCTGGTGCGGCTCGACGCACAGGCGGATCTTTCGTCGGCGCGGATGCGCTGGAGGGTTGCGTCCGCCGCTTCGCCAGCGCCGCGCTGGAACCGGGCCGCACCGGGCATGCCATCCTGGCAGGCCGAACTGTTCCGCGCGCGTATTCATGCCCCCGGAGAATGGATTGTGCGCGATGATGGTGGACGCCTCACCGCCACCAGCCCGTCGGCAGCCATGCGAGCCACCCCGCCGAATTATGGCAGTCTGGCTCTCGCGGCTCGCAGTCGATCGCTGGCGGCTCTCTAATGGTCTGAAGCGAGGCGAGGGCGCGGATGCGCAACCCATCGCGCTGATCGCCGAAACTGCGCATGGCCCGCGGGTGGATGCGGTGAATGATGCTGCGCTCGAAACCGGTCCGCGCGCGGGCATGATGCTGGCCGATGCGCGCACTTTGTGTCCGCAGGTCAAGGCCGTTCCCTCCGATCCGGCAGGCGATCTGGCTTTTCTGGAAAAACTGGCGGTCTGGGCACAGCGCTGGGGGCCGTGGAGCGCGATGGATCCGCCTGACGGACTGGTGGTGGACGTTACCGCTGTGGCGCATCTTTTCGGGGGCGAGCAACGCCTGATTGCCGATGCACGCAAGGCCTTCGCGGCGCGCGATCTCACCGCCAGCTTCGCGATCGCACCCACCGCCGGGGCCGCATGGGCATTGGCTCACTTTGGAGCGAGTGCCTCGATCCTGGAGGTGGGCGAGGATGCTGTCGTACGTCTTGCGGATCTTCCCGTCGCTGCGCTCAGGCTCGATAGCGATGTCATTACCGTGCTGCGCAGGCTGGGGCTCAAGCGTCTGGGAGACCTGACCACCCGTTTCGGTGCGGCAAAGGGCCGTGATGCGCTGCAGCGCCGCTTCCGTAACCGCAAGTCGCCTGCCTCCAATCCGCTGCTGCGGCTCGATCAATTGCTTGGCTATTTGCCCGAGCCCTTGCTGCCGGTGGTGCCGCAGAAGATGCCGCTGGTGCAGCGGCGATTGATGGAGCCGATCCGCCATCGCGATCTGCTGGATCAGGTGCTGGCGGATCTTGCCGAAGACATGGTGCGCGAGCTGGAGGGGCAAGGCGTAGGGGCGCGGCGGCTCGAACTGGGGCTGTGGCGGGTCGATGGCGAAGTTGTGCTGCGCCAGCTCGAACTGTCGGTCGCGACCCGCGATCCGGCGCATATCTGCCGGTTGTTCGCGGACAGGTTGGAGGATGTCGATGCCGGTTTCGGGATCGAGACCGTGCGGCTGCGCGCCAGTTGGGCCGAACCGCTGGCGCTGGAGCAGGTCGATATCGAAGCGAGGGCAGAGGTCCATGGCACTTCGCTTGCGGCATGTCTCGACCGGCTGACGGTGCGACTGGGGCAGGGGGCCGTGCGCCGTCCGGTTCCGCATGCCAGCCATATTCCGGAACGCGCGCAGCACTGGCATGGACCGCTCGATCCGGAACCGGCGACTCAAGGCGGACTGGCCTTGCGCCGGCGCCCGCTGAAACTCCTCGACCGTCCTGAACCGATTGCAGTGCTCTATGCCACGCCCGATGGCTATCCCAAGGCGTTTCGCTGGCGGGGCGATGTGCATGAAGTGGCACGTGTCGAGGGGCCGGAACGGATCGCGCCCGAATGGTGGCGCGAACGCTCGAATGTGCGGCTGCGCGATTATTACCGGGTCGAGGATGACCGGGGACGGCGTTACTGGATTTATCGCCACGGGGTGATCGGCGACGGGCGCGGGGGATTGCCCTTGTGGTTTCTGCAGGGATTCTTTGCTTGAAAAGCGGAAATTTTCGCATTTGCAGCTGCAGAATCATCATTCGTTTACGGATTTATGCCAAACAGACATCATGAACGCGCCGGAAAGAAAGCGTCAATTTGAACGCAAACTGCTCGAGATATTGGTCGAGGGACGGTTGCGCTCGCGCTCGATCTTCGTCGAACTGATCGATGTTTCCGAGGGTGGTTGCAAGCTGAAGGGCAGATACGGCTTTGCCCAGTTGGGCGAAACCGTAACGCTCAAGGTCGACGGTATTCGCGCTCCGCTCGGGATCGTGGTCTGGATCGAAGGCAATCATGCCGGCGTCGAATTCGAAGGTCAGATGCACCAGGCGGTGATCGATCACCTGCACAAGCTGCAGATGCAAAAGCGTGCTGGCCTGGGCTGATCCGCCTCCGGCGATTGCATCACGATGCGTGGTAGTCTGAGGATGAGGACGCCCTTAGGACTTGTAAATACCCTATGAAATCAGTTGCCTGAAACCAGTCCACGGCGCCCCTTTCGGGCTATGGGGATATTGCCGAAATTGGCTGCGCGCCGGGTCTGCCCGGTACTGGCCGCAGTCAGTTCCTCGATCGCCTCTTGTGGAATCTGCCGTTCGAACTCGATCCCGCAACCATCTTCGTTTGACCAGATGATCTTGCCGAAGGCCTCGTGCGTGTTCCACGCGAGCAGACCCGAAGTGCCCGTAGCTGGCGGATTGCTGGTGGTGAAACGGGCCCCGTTGAGCGAGATGTCATAGAGTGAACCCTGGCGGTTTCCGCTCGTCATGTGGAGCTGTGCAGGGCAGTTGACGCGGTAGCGTGGCGATGCGCGGCGATCTTCGTTTCTTATTGCTGCCTGGCTGCGAAATAGCGCCACATCTTGTCCCCTGAGCCCATCAATGATCCGGCATCACCCCATTAGGTTAAGATCGGATTGAAGTGAGGTCGCTCAACTCGCGGCCGTCACAAGGGCTGGCAAGTTCCGTTATAAGAACATATAAGGAACATTTACACGAATGAGCCATCTGACCCGGATCGATTCCGGGATTCGAACCATGCCCGAATCATCTTTGACTCCTCAGAAGCGCAGACTGAAGATCGATCCATCGACGATTGAAGCGCCGCAGCGCGCGGTTTTCGTCGAGTTGGGGCTGGCAAGCTGCTTCAGCTTCCTGCGCGGGGCGTCGGATGCGGTTGACCTTGTCGCTACAGCCCGCGCGCTGGGTTATGACGCAATCGGGATCGCCGATGCCAACTCCATGGCGGGCGTGGTGCGCATTCATGCGGAGGCGCAGGCGCTCAAATTGCGGCCTGTGATCGGCGCACGGATCGAAACGCTCGAAGGGCTGTCCTTCCTCGCCTATCCGCGTGACAGGGCGGCCTATGGGCGGTTGTGCCGCCTTGTCAGCGCCGGACGAATGAGCAGGATCGACGGCGAATGGCAGGACAAGGGCGCTTGCGACATCTCGCTCTCCATGCTGGCCGCGCATAGCGCCAAGGAAGGCGAGGGGGATGTGCAACTGATCCTGTTGCCACCGGAGGATCTGGAGGCGGAATTCTCGATCAAGGTCGAGAGTAACATAATTCCCTTCCGTTATCCTGGTCCCAAAGATCATCAGATCGCCGGGATCCCTCTCCTGTCCAATGAAAGTGGGGCCCCGGATCAAGTCCGGGGTGACGAAGAGGAAAGGGTGCCTCTGAAGGCTTCATTTGTTGAACTCCTTCCTCACCTGACCCGTCAACTCCCAACACTCCGACACATCGCCGCCAGCTATCTCTACCGCGGGGACGATGTGGCGCGGATCACTCGGCTCGACGCAATGGCACAGGCGAACGGGCTCGCGCTGCTCGCCACCAATGACGTGCATTACCACGCGCCCGAACGCCGCCCGTTGCAGGACGTGATGACGGCGATCCGGCACAAGACCACGGTCGCTGCTGCCGGAAGCCTGCTCCACGCCAATGCGGAACGGCACCTCAAATCCCCGCAGGAGATGGAGCACCTGTTCGCGCGCTGGCCTCATGCCATCACTGCCGCGCGCGAAGTGGCCGATGCCTGCCATTTCAACCTCGACGAGCTGCGCTACGAATATCCCGAAGAGATCTATCCCAACGGTATGACCCCGCAGCAATTCCTGGAAGCGGAGACGTGGAAGGGCGCGCAGCGGCGCTACCCCGAAGGCTTGCCCGATAGCGTGCGCAAGACGCTGGAGCGTGAGCTGGCGCTGATCGGCAAGCTGGGGCTGGCGCGCTATTTCCTTACCATCAAGGATATCGTCGATTATGCGCGTGGGCAGGATCCGCCGATCCTGTGCCAGGGGCGCGGTAGCGCAGCCAATTCAGCCGTCTGTTATTGCCTGGAGATCACCAGCGTCGATCCGGCCAAGCACCAACTGCTGTTCGATCGTTTCATCTCCGAAGAACGCAAGGAGCCGCCCGATATCGACGTCGATTTCGAGCATGAGCGGCGCGAAGAGGTAATCCAGTACATCTATGACAAATATGGCCGCCACCGTGCCGGACTATGCGCCACGGTGATCCATTACCGCCCGCGCATGGCGATCCGCGAGGTAGGAAAGGTGATGGGGCTTTCCGAGGATGTCACCGGCGCGCTCGCCCGCACCGTGTGGGGCAGTTATGGCAGCGAAGTCGCCGGAAAACACGCTGCCGAGATCGGCATGGATCTTGGTGATCCCCATCTCAAGCGCGTGCTGAAACTGGCCGAACAGATGATCGGCATGCCGCGCCATCTCAGCCAGCATGTCGGAGGGTTCATCCTGACCGAGGGTGCGCTGACCGAAACCGTGCCGATCGGCAATGGCGCCATGCCCGATCGCACATTCATCGAGTGGGACAAGGACGATATCGACGCGCTTGGCATCCTCAAGGTCGATGTACTGGCGCTAGGGATGCTGACCTGTATCAGGAAATGCCTCGATCTGCTTGAATTGCATTATGAAAAGCGTCTGACTCTGGCGACTGTCCCGCGCGAGGATACGCAGGTTTACGACATGCTGTGCAAGGGGGATTCGCTTGGTGTGTTCCAGGTCGAAAGCCGAGCGCAGATGAACATGCTGCCGCGCTTGCGCCCGCGGCGCTTCTACGATCTGGTGATCGAGGTTGCGATTGTCCGGCCCGGCCCGATCCAGGGCGACATGGTGCACCCCTATCTCAAGCGGCGACGGGGCGCGGAAAAGGTCGAAATTCCTGCGCCGGCTCCTGAACACGGTCCACCGGACGAGCTTTCGAGCATTCTGGAGCGCACGCTGGGCGTGCCGATCTTCCAGGAACAGGCGATGAAGATTGCGCTCGATGCAGCGAAGTTCGACAGCACGGAAGCCAACCGCTTGCGCAGGGCCATGGCAACCTTCCGTTCGCGCGGGAACCTGGAAGAACTTGAGGATATGATGGTCGGACGCATGGTCGCGCGCGGCTATGACCCGGACTTTGCCACTCGCTGTTTCAACCAGATCAAGGGGTTCGGCGAATATGGTTTCCCTGAAAGCCATGCGGCCAGCTTTGCGCATCTGGTCTATGTTTCGAGCTGGCTCAAATGCCATTTTCCGGCTGCTTTCGCCTGTGCGCTGCTCAATTCGCAACCGATGGGTTTCTATGCCCCGGCGCAGATCGTGCGTGATGCGCGCGAGCATGGGGTCACGGTGCTGCCCGCAGATGTGAACCAGTCGGTGTGGGATTGCACGCTGGAGGAGAATTCTCGCCGTTTCGGGGAGGATCAGGACCGTCCGGACAAGCATATCGCCTTGCGTCTCGGCCTGAGGCAGGTCGACGGTGTGCCCGAACATGTCGCGGCGCGTCTGGTGGCGGAGCGCGAAACGGGTGGCCTCTATCGCGACGTTGCCGAACTGCGCGATAGGGCAGGGCTTTCGCCCGCGCATATAGAGCGGCTAGCCAGCGCCGATTGCTTCACTTCGCTTGAACTTCCGCGTCGGCAGGCGCTGTGGGATGCACGCAGCCTGATCGCCGCGCCTGACCTACCGCTCTTCACGGCAGCGGCCGCGCGCGAGGAAGGGGAGGAGAAGCGTCGTACGCAACTGCCGCATATGCCACTCTCCGAAGAGGTGGTGGCCGATTACCAGACCGCGCGGCTAAGCCTGAAGGCGCATCCCATGGCTTTCCTGCGCGCTTCGCTCGCCGAACGCGGCTTCGTGCGTGCCTGCGACCTCAGAGAGCGCAAATATCGCAGCATGATACAGGTGGCGGGGATAGTGCTGATCCGTCAGCGTCCGGGGAGTGCCAAGGGCGTGTGCTTTATTACCCTTGAAGACGAAACCGGAGTCGTTAATCTCGTCGTCTGGCCGGATATCAAAGAAAAACAACGCCGGGTCGTCATGGGTGCCCGCCTCATGGAGGTGCGCGGGCGAGTGGAATATGACGACGAGGTGATACACGTGATTGCGCATCACATGACCGATGCCACGGCTTCGCTGCTTGCTCTGTCAGACGATTTGCTGGCGTCGCCTGTCGCACGGGCGGACCATGTGAGCAGTCCGTTGCCTGAGAAACATCAGGGCCCGCTCAAGTCGCGTAGCCCGACGGACGAACTGCCCGAAACACGCGGGCACCCGCGTAATCTGCGCATATTGCCGCGTATGCTGCCACCATCGCGCGATTTTCATTAGGCAGAAAGATGGGCGGGATCATGCAAAATTTGAACCTATCACGCCGGATCGGCAAATTTGCCGGGGATCGGCGAGCGATCGGGTGGCTGATCGTAATATCGCTCGGTTTCGCAGGCTATATGTGGCTCAAGCAGAATCCGCAGCACAATCCGCTCGCTCCATTGGATGTGCGCAACCCGCCGGGACTGGCGACCGGTCTGAAACTGGCCGAAATCACCACGGACAGGGGCCAATGCCGCGCCGCTCTCACTCGCAGCGGAATCGCGTTTCGCAACCTTATCCCCACGGGAGAGGGGCCCTGTTCGCTTACCGACCGCACGCAGATGACAGGCGCACCAATGTCACCCGCGCGGCCCATATCGACCTGTCCGGTAGCCGTGGGCCTACAGATATGGCTAAGCCATGGCTTGCAGCAAGCGGCGCAAACCCATCTCGGCACAAAAGTGACGAGAATTGAGCATATTGGAACCAATAGTTGCCGCCGCATCAATGGGGGCAGAACAGGCCCGTGGAGCGAGCACGCACATGGCAATGCGATCGATATTCGCGCATTCGTGCTCAGCGATGGGCGGCGTGTGAGCATTTTGCAGGATTGGGGCAAGGGCGAGAAGGGCGATTTTCTCAAGGCCGCCCGCGATGCAGCATGTGACAGCTTCAGGACAGTGCTATCGCCCGACTACAACGCCAAGCATGCCAACCATTTCCATCTCGATCAGGGAACGCGTTGGAGCAGCGCGTGCCGGTAGGCCCGGCAAGAGAGAGCACCGCTATCTTGCTTCGAGCGCGTAACCTGCCGAACGGACGGTACGGATGGGGTCCTTTCCGCCTCCCACGTCGATTGCCTTGCGAAGTCGACGGATATGCACATCCACCGTACGCAGTTCGATATCGCTACCTGTGCCCCAAACGCCGTCGAGCAACTGCCCGCGGCTGA
The DNA here is from genome assembly GCF_050299635.1 of Altererythrobacter sp. NCBI lineage: Bacteria > Pseudomonadati > Pseudomonadota > Alphaproteobacteria > Sphingomonadales > Erythrobacteraceae > Altererythrobacter > Altererythrobacter sp. The sequence goes on along the minus strand of NZ_JBNKWF010000017.1, from coordinate 60,046 downwards.
ACACCCGACCCGGGCTCTCCATGAAGAATTGCAGCAGGCGGTATTCAGTCGGACCCAAGTGGAGATCCTGACCCTTGCGCTGGACGCGGTGTGCGACCGGATCGAGCATAAGATCGCCAACCTTAATCGATTCCCCGGCCAGGGCAGGGCGGATGCGGCGCATTACCGCCGCAACACGGGCGAGCAGCTCGCGCGGGCTGAAGGGCTTGGTCAGATAGTCGTCTGCGCCCGTTTCGAGGCCGCGAATGCGGTCGTCTTCCGCTTCGCGCGCGGTCAGCATGATGATCGGGACATGGGCGGTCTGCTTGTCGCGGCGCAAGCGGCGGCAAACTTCGATGCCGCTCGTCCCTTCGATCATCCAGTCGAGAATGATGAGGTCGGGCAGCTCCTCGCTCGCCAGAACCAGTGCCTCATCGCCGTCGGGCGTACAGCGAACGTCGTATCCCTCGTTACGGAAACGGTATTCAAGCAGCTCTGATAGCGCCGGATCGTCTTCTACCAAGAGCAGCTTTGCGCCAGCCATTGCGTCTTATCCCATTCGCTTCGTTAGTCGTCACGGCGCCAATATGACGGCGAAGCTACAGTTTTATGTCAACGATCCTCATCGGGCGGATAAAGCCCGGTCGCCGAGAAATGCACCATTTCGGCAACATTGGTCGCATGATCCCCGATCCGCTCGATATTGCGCGCCACGAACAGCAGCTGCGCCGCACTCGAAATCGTGGCAGGATTTTCGACCATGTAGCTTACAACATTGCGGAAAATGCTGTTGTAGAAAGCATCGACCTTGGCGTCGGCCGCAATCACTTCCAGCGCCAGCTCAGCATTGCGCGCCGCATAGGCGGTGAGCACATCATGCACCATTTCGCCGGCCAGTTCGCCCATCGCCGGGAGCAGGGTCAGAGGTTCGAAATGCTTGCGGCTCTCGATCTCTCCCACGCGCTTGGCGATGTTCTTCGAATAGTCCCCGATGCGCTCGATCACGCCGGCAATCTTCAGCGCGGCGATAACCTCGCGCAGATCGTCGGCCATCGGCGCGCGCAAGGCGATGATGCGCACGGCCAGCTTGTCCACTTCGGATTCAAGCGCATCGATCTTCTTGTCCCGCTTGACCACCTTGGCGGCGAGCTCTTCGTCACCGCGCACCATGGCATCGAGCGATTCCTGGATCGCAACTTCGGCGAGGCCACCCATCTCCGTGATCAGGCCGCGGAGGCGCGTGATGTCCTCGTCGAATGCCTTTACTGTATGTTCTGCCATCAGCCGTAGCGTCCTGTGATGTAATCCTGGGTCCGCTGTTCGAGCGGATTGGTGAATATGTCAGAAGTCCGCCCATATTCCACCATTTTGCCGAGATGGAAGAATGCGGTGCGCTGCGAAACGCGCGCGGCCTGCTGCATGGAATGCGTGACGATCACGATAGCATATCGGCCCGAAAGCTCGTCGATCAGTTCTTCGATCTTGGCTGTGGCGATAGGATCGAGTGCCGAGCATGGCTCGTCCATCAGGATGACTTCGGGATCGACGGCAATTGCGCGTGCGATACAAAGCCGTTGCTGCTGCCCGCCGGACAGCGCAGTACCCGAATCGGCCAACCGGTCCTTTACCTCGTCCCACAGCCCTGCGCGGGTGAGCGAGTTTTCTACAACCTGGTCCAACTCATCCTTGCGCTCGGCCAATCCGTGAATGCGGGGCCCATAGGCAATGTTGTCGTAGATCGATTTGGGGAAGGGATTGGGCTTCTGGAACACCATACCCACTCGTGCGCGGAGCTGGACCACATCCATGCCCGAGCCATAGACGTCCTCTCCGTCGAGCTCGATCCTGCCTTCGACACGGGCCGAAGGGATTGTGTCATTCATTCGGTTCAGGGTGCGCAAGAATGTTGATTTGCCGCAGCCGGACGGGCCGATGAATGCTGTTACATATTGCGCGGGAATGTCGATCGAAACATCATCGATCGCCTGCTTCTCGCCGTAATAGACCGAGACATTCGTCGCCTTCATCTTGGCGTCGGTCTGCTCGAGGTTGGGATGGATAACTGTCACCACGTTTTCTCGAATTTGTTGCGTAGGTAGATGGCGAGTCCGTTCATCACCAGGAGGAACAGCAGCAGGACAATGATCGCAGCGCTGGTCCGCTCGACAAAGCCGCGGTCGATTTCGTCCGACCAAAGAAAGATCTGCACCGGAAGGACTGTCGATGGCGAGGTAAACCCGTCGGGCGGGGTCGCCACGAACGCGCGCATACCGATCATCAGCAGCGGAGCGGTTTCACCCAGCGCGCGCGCCATGCCGATGATTGTACCAGTAAGGATTCCGGGAAGGGCAAGCGGTAGGACATGGTGAAACACCACCTGCACTGGCGAGGCGCCCACTGCTAGCGCTCCGTCGCGGATCGAGGGCGGAACCGCCTTGATCGCATTGCGACCTGAGATGACGATCACCGGCATAGTCATCAGCGCCAGAGTCATACCGCCGATCAGCGGAGCCGAGCGCAAATTGGGGAATGCCCACAAAAACACCGCCAGGCCCAGAAGGCCGAAGATGATCGAGGGCACGGCAGCGAGGTTGTTGATCGATACCTCAATCACGTCGGTCCAGCGGTTCTTGGGCGCATATTCTTCAAGGTAGAGCGCAGCCAGAACACCGATTGGAAAGGCCAGCAGCAAGGTGACAAGCATTGTCAGCATCGAGCCCTTGAGCGCCCCCCAGATACCAACCAGCTGAGGGTCGGTCGCGTCAGAGCGCGAAAGAAAGCCAAAGTCGAAATTCTTACCCAGCTTGCCTTCGTTCGTGAGCCGCTGTGCCAGCGCCTGCATTTCTGGAGAGCCTTCTCCGTCTAGTCCTGCCGACAGGTCACTGCTGGTTGGCAATTGAAATGTGTGCCGTGTGCGAGCCAGTTCCGGATTTACAAGCAGGTCGGCGGCGACATTGCGCCAGGCCACCTGGTTCAGTTCCGCGGCTCCTTCGGCGCCGAGCGACAATTCGGCGTAAAACGCGACGACATCAGGCAATCCCTGCGCCTCGAGCGACTGGATCGCAGTTGGCAATTGCGCCTGGCTGGGATCGACGGATATTCCCGCCTCGGGGAAATCGATATCGACTGCCAGTTCTGCGCGCGTGAAGCCGTTCAATCCGTTCACCGTCATGGTGAACAACAGGAAGATCAGCACAGCGACCGAAAACAGCACGGCGGAAAGACCCGCCAGCTTGAACCGGCGCTCTGCCGCGTAGCGCTTCTGAATGCGCTTGGAGAAGGCATCGGTGCGAGTGGGGGCGATAGTTTCCATGGCGGGCTCCTCACTCATAGGCTTCACGGAACCGTTTGACGACGCGTAGCGCAATGAAATTGAGCGCCAGCGTTACAAGGAAGAGGACGAAGCCCAGCGCAAAGGCGCTCAGCGTGGCAGGATGGTCGAAACTGCCTTCGCCGGTAAGCATGGCAACGATCTGGAAAGTCACGGTCGTCATGGCCTCGAGCGGGTTGGCAGTGAGGTTGGCGGCGGCGCCGGCAGCCATCACCACGATCATCGTTTCGCCGATTGCGCGACTCACTGCCAGCATAACGCCGGCGACGATACCGGGCAGGGCGGCCGGAACCAGAACCTTGCGGATCGTCTCAGAGGTTGTTGCACCCATTGCCAGGCTGCCGTCGCGCATGGCCGAAGGCACGGCCGCAATCGAATCATCTGCCATCGACGATACGAAGGGAATGATCATGACACCCATCACGAGGCCGGCGGCCAGGGCGCTTTCGCTCGATGCACTGCTGATCCCGATTGCAACCGCCCAGTCGCGGATCGCGGGGGCGACGGTGAGTGCGGCGAAGTATCCATAAACCACGGTTGGCACGCCGGCGAGGATCTCCAGCGCAGGCTTGAGCCACGCGCGCAGGCGCGGATCAGCATATTGTGTGAGGTAGATCGCACTCATCAATCCCAGCGGAATTGCGACGATCATGGCAATGATCGCACCAATGTAGATCGTGCCCCAGAAAAGCGGGATCGCACCGTAACGCGATGGATCCGGGCTGAGCGGATTGCTCATCGGGTCCGGACCCCAGAAAGTCCCGAACAGGAAATCGACCGGGCTGACCATGCCGAAGAAACGGACAGTCTCGAACACCAGACTGGCGAAGATCCCGAATGTGGTGAGGATCGCGACCAGTGACGCAAGCAGCAACAGCAGCATCACCATGCGCTCGACGCGTGTGCGCGCCTTGAAATCCGGCTTGATCCGCAGGAACGAGTATGTGCCCGCAGCGAAAGCAATCAATACGGTGACCACAATGCCGATCCAGTTGTACCGCGAAATTGCCGCGCGAAATGGTTCGACCAGTGCTTCAGCCTCAGGGTTGAAGACAGATTGGGCGCCGCCGGTGGCAACCGCGCGCGCTTCCGACAGAACTGCATCGCGGGTGAAGCCGAACGCAGGCAGGTTGGAGGCGGCAGGATCTGCCAGAACCGACTGCATGACGAGCTGCGGCGCGACCAGCGACCAAACCGTTCCGAACACCAGGATCGGCACGGCAATCCACAGCGCCACATACCACCCGTGATAATTGGGCCGAGCTACCAGACGCGTGGCTGGCTCTTCCTTCTGGAAACTCCAGGCGCGAGCGCGGGCCGCCAGCCATCCGGCCAGGCCCAGACCAATCGCAATCAGAATGATGGTGATAAGGGACATGAATTAGGAGGCCACTGTGCGGGTGAGGTCGATTCGTCGGCTGCCCCGGACGGGCGGTAAGCGGTCAGACGCAAATGATGGCTCGAAACTGACCATGTTTTCGTCGGCCCCCGTTTAGTGTCTTCGAGTCATGCGGTCGAGCGTCTGCCGAGCGCGATGTTCAAGAAAGATGACAATTTCATGACAACTCCGCCGGCTCGCTCTGGATAAGCGGAATTCTCACACTGATCCTCGTGCCTTTGCCTACTTCGCTGGCAATGTCGAGCCGCCCGCGGTGGCGTTCAACAATATGCTTGACGATCGCCAGGCCCAGTCCGGTCCCGCCCGAGGCACGGCTGCGACCGGGATCGGTCCGATAGAAACGCCTGGTGAGGTGAGGGATGTGCTCCGGCGCAATGCCTTCGCCGTGATCCTCAACAGAAAGGCGCGCCTGTCCATTTTCAAACCTTTCCAGGACGACATCGACTGGCGTGTCCGGATGCCCATATTTAAAGGCGTTATCGACCAGATTGCGCACCAATTGTTCAAGCTGCTGCGCATCGCCCCGAATCATGAGGGATGGAGTGAGGGATAGCTGCAACCGTTTCACCCGTTCCGGGCCTGCCGCATCGCGGGCAGCGGTTTCCACCAGCGACCCGAGATCAACTTGCGTCTCCGGCACGTCGTGCTTTTCGGCCTCCACGCGTGAAAGCGACATAAGGTCACTGACAAGCGCCTGAAGGCGTTTTGCTTCCGCCAGAATCGTATCGAGGAACTTTGTCTCGGTCGCTTCGTCGAGCGTGCCCGAATCCTCACGCAGGGTTTCGACATAGCCAATGATGGACGACAAGGGAGTACGCAGTTCGTGGCTTGCATTTGCAACGAAGTCGGTATGCGCGCGGCTGATATCGGCTTCTACGGTGTGGTTGATCAATTCGATGACGGCCAGATCGTCTCCAATGCCTTGCCGATTGATTCGCCAGATGTCGCGCCGCCGGGCCAGGCCGCGCACTACCGCCGAACCATCAACCTCCTTGGATAGCAGCTTGATCGCTGCCGGTTGACGAAATGCAACACGCAAATCCTGGTTGATGACATGCGCACCAAGCAGGCGGCGCGCCGCGCGGTTTGCAATTGTGATGCGGCTACGCTCGGCAACCAGCAATGGCGTCGCGGCATATTCGATCAGGTCGCGCATATTGTCGCGAGTGAAGGGCTGCTCGCGAGCAAGGATCGGCGATTCGGGTGGCTGCGACACAGCGAGCAGAAGCGACCCCAACCAAACCACAAGCACTGCCAGTGCGAGTAGAAAATCAATTCCGAAGGCCAGCATCATCACGAACGCGAACAGCGCAAGCAGTGTGCCGGAAACCGGGAAGGACTTGGGCAGGCTCATCGCACAGCCGCCATAACCAGATGCATCACGCAAGAAAAGCGGCCCGATGCGATTCATTTCGAACAGTTGCGCTGCGGCCCAGCGGCAATTGAAAGGATATCGATTTCCGGTGGTGACCCCTACGGGACTCGAACCCGTGTTTCAGCCGTGAGAGGGCCGCGTCCTAACCGCTAGACGAAGGGGCCTTGCCATTTTTCCAATTCACCCGGCCATGCCTGAAGCATGGCGGTGGTGGTGACCCCTACGGGACTCGAACCCGTGTTTCCGCCGTGAAAGGGCGGCGTCCTAGACCGCTAGACGAAGGGGCCGAAGCGGTGGAGAGCGCGCCTTTAGGGGTGCGATCATGGCGGGTCAAGCCCCGCCAGCTCTCAATCTGCAAATGCCGCGTCTTCGAGGTGTAATTCCGCTTGCGGACGGCTGCCCCAATCGTCGATCCTGGCTCGGCCCGCGAGATGAAACCGGCGCCCTGCAGAGCGGTGCATCAGCGTTTGCGCCATCTCGCTCTCGGCGGCGCGAAAGGCGATCGCCTTCAGTGATCGCCCGTCCTCGCCAGCAGCAATCACACGCAAATGATCCTTGCCTACGATGTCCGCCTTGACGATGCGCACTGGGCCTACAGCCACCCTCGGTCCCGGCCAGCCCACACCATACGGTCCGGCCTGCTCCAGCGTTTCGACCAGCGATGGCGTCAGCCCACCAGGAGCCACGGCGAGGTCGAGCTGCATCACCTGATTTTGCCGCGCCCGGTCGACGTCCCTCGCAAGCCTTTCGTCAAGGAACGCTGCGAAATCCTCCAGCATTGACCTTTCTATAGTGAGGCCCGCCGCCATCGCATGACCTCCACCGGCAACCAACAGTCCCGATTCGCGCGCGGCGATGATCGCAGCGCCAAGGTCCACGCCCGAGATCGACCTTCCCGAACCTTTGCCCACACCGCTATCGTCTTCCAGCGCGATAACGATGGCAGGCTTGCCCGTCTTCTCCTTGATACGCCCGGCTACGATTCCGATCACACCGGGATGCCAGCCCGCTCCAGACAAGACCTGAACGGCGCGATTGTGCTGTCCCGCCAACAGGGCTTCTGCCGCTTGCTGGACTTCGGCCTCGATCGCCCGGCGGTCTTCATTGAGCGCTGAAAGCTGTTCGGCGATTTCGCGAGCCTCGTCTGCGTCGCTGGTGGTCAGCAATCTCACACCCAGCGTCGATTCGCCGACCCGCCCGCCTGCATTGATGCGCGGGCCAAGAGCAAATCCCAGGTCGCTGCATTGCGGTGCGCGCTTGAGCCGGCTTGCATCGATCAGCGCCGACATGCCGATCCGCTCGCGCCGGGCCATCACCTTGAGCCCCTGTGCCACGAAGGCGCGGTTGAGCCCGTGCAGCGCGGCAACATCAGCCACAGTTCCCAGAGCCACGAGATCGAGCAAAGCCATCAGGTTGGGTTCTTCCCGATCGTCGAAATATCCGCGATCACGGAGAGTGCGAATCAAAGCGATGGCGAGCAGAAACGCGACGCCTACGGCTGCAAGATGGCCATGTGCGGCAGCAAGATCGCTTTCATCAAGCCGATTGGGATTGACCAGGGCAGCGGCAGGAGGAAGCTCCGGCGAACATTTGTGGTGGTCGACCACGATCACGTCGACTCCGGCGTCGCGGGCCTGGCCAAGCGCTTCGTGAGCCATGGCTCCGCAATCGACCGTCACGATCAGGCTGGAGCCTTCCTCAGCGAGGCGGACAAGCGCTTCGCCGCTGGGGCCATAACCTTCGAGCAGGCGGTCGGGGATATAATAGTTTGCGCGGGCACCAAGGTTGCGCAGCAGATCGACCAGCAGGGCTGCGCTCGTCGCTCCATCGACATCGTAGTCACCATAGATGGTGATCGTTTCGTCGCTCAGAACCGCCTGGGCAATGCGTTCGGCTGCAGCGTCCATGTCGCGGAATTCGGACGGATCGGGCAGAAAATCGCGCAATGTGGGTTTCGCGTGCCTCGCCACATCTTGCGGATCGACACCTCTGGTCAGAAGCAATTGCGTGAGAATATCGTTCTGGAGACTGGCGGCATCGGCGCCCAGTGCCATATTGCCGCCACGCCAATGCCATGCCCGGCCAACCAGCGAGTTTTCGACGCCGAGAGCGAGAGCAATTGAACGGGAGGCCATTGCAGGGTTTTAACCTGCATTGGATCGGGCGAACAGATGCCCAAGATTGACAATCTACAGTCTGCAGCGCTTTGTTCTCAGCGATGAGAGATTCCTGTCTTTTGATCGCCTGGCACAGCCGCACCAGCGCGAGCGAACAGATGGCGCATGCGGCGTTTGAAGGAGCGGGCGATCGCGCCAGAATTCTCCGAGCGGACGAGGTTCAAGCTCAGGATTTGCTGGAAGCGGCGGCCTATATCTTCGCTTGCCCTGAGAATTTGGCGAGCATGAGCGGTCTGATGAAAGAGATGTTTGATCGCTGTTATTATCCGGTATTGGGCCAGATCGAAGGGCGCGCATACGCCACCATGATTGCCGCGGGTTCGGACGGGGAGGGCGCTCAGCGACAAATTGACCGGATTGCGACGGGCTGGCGTCTAAAACGTGTGGCGGATCCGATCATCGTGAACCTGGACGCGCAAACGCCGCAAGAAATTTTGGCAAGGAAGACTGTGCCTAAGGAAGAAATCGAACGCTGTCGCATGTTGGGAGAAGCAATCGCAGAGGGTATATCTTTAGGTATTTATTGAATATACTTGAGTTTCTCGATTTTTGATTTTTCGGTTGTAAGGTCTGGAGTGACTTGCAGATCGTGACAGATATACAGGGGGCCCGATTGAAGCTCGGGGGAGCTCACGATCGCAGCGTCGTTTGATCTTGACGATAATGGACCCGTGCATGGTCATGGGCTTTTCCTGATATTCGGCGCTGGCAAGCGGCCGGACCGCAGGGCGATTCGCGATTTTGTCGAGCGGCAACCGGCAGTTTCGATAACCTTCGATCCTGCCGATGCGCCGGCTCTGCGAGTGGTCGATCCTACTGCGAATGAGCCCGGCTTGCCCGATGCGCACAATGGCGATCCGCATTGGCTCGAACTGCTCAGTGCCGGATTGACCTTCGATCTGCAGGGTCTGACGCCATCGGGCGGCATGAAATTGCCGAAGATCGAATACAGTTTCGACTTTGAAGACATTCCGGCTGCAGTTGGAATGGAAGCATTGCGGCTTGTTCCGGGTAGCCATCTTTCCGGTGGCGAGCGTAGCATGCCGGTCATGCGAGCACTGTTCGGTCTCGCGCGCGACCTTATGCAGCATTTTGAAGAAGCCGAAGCTGCCGTCTGGCCACCGTCCCGCAGCCTGATCGGGCGTCGCTTCTTCGATTCGACAGTTACTGCATGGCTGGAGGGCGGCGCCTTTCCAGCGCTTGGACTGACTGCATTTCGCGAAACCGATGACGGCGGGCTTGAGAGCGTGGGGCTCGATTTCTTGATTGGGCAGGAACTCTTGCTCGACCACTCATTGGTTGGCGACAAGGTTGCTGCGACGAGGTTGGGCATCAGGCTGATCAATCAGTTCGTGATCATGGGAGGAATCCACGAGGCCGAATATGTGACCTCTCCCGATGGCCGGCGGTTGCTGGTTTCGCCCTCGACGGATGGAACGACAATCAGGGTTCGCGGCGAATAGATTGAATGGGAGAGAGCAGCCGTTTCGTGGCAGGGTCGGTATTTGCCCGGCGGCAGGTGATTCCGTTCCGGACGGTCAATCGAAAGGGTCAGGTTGGCTACGACCCGAACCTGCAACGCCACCATCTGCTCCCGCTCCAGCTGCTTTCAACCCATTGTTTCGGAAAGATGTTCGATTCCCTGGATTGCCGCAAAATCGGATTTGACGATTTTCGCGCCAATGGGCTTCTGCTGCCTTCGAGCGAAGAAGCGACCTTGCGGATTGGCTTGCCGCTGCACCGCGGTCCCCATCGGCAATACAATGCCATGGTGATCGAGCGTGTCGGACAAATCGAAGCGAATTGGTCAAGGATCAGTGCCCACGATCCGGCTTCCGCGCAGCGTGATGCGCATTTTCGCCTTTCGCTGTTGCAGTCCGCGCTGCGCAAGCGCCTGCTTTATGAGCGCAGAAGGCTGATCCTCAACCGCAAGGATCCGCTCGGCACCGGATTCGATTTCGCCGAGCTCGATGCCATGGCCGAAGCGCTGTGGCGCGCAACCTGACGTCCGAACGCCTAACTGTTCCAGGCGGCGAAATCGGAATTGGCGATCAAGGCTTCGCGGGCTGCATGATATTCCCGCTCAAGTCGCGATACCATCTCCTCAACCGTGCCGACCGACTTGACCGAGCCCACGCCCTGGCCGGAGCCCCAGATGTCCTTCCATGCCTTGGCCTTGGTGTTGCCGCCGCTGCCGAAGTTCATCTTCGAGGGATCGCTTTGCGGCAGGTTGTCGGGATCGAGACCTGAAGCCTCGATCGAGGATCGCAGGTAGTTGCCGTGCACGCCTGTGAACAGGTTGGTGTAGACGATGCCTTCTGCGCTGCCTTCGACAATGCCTCGCTTGTAATCGGCGCTGGCATTGGCTTCCTCGGTCGCGATGAAAGCGCTGCCCATATAGGCAAAGTCCGCGCGTAGGGCCTGCGCTGCAAGGATCGAATAGCCGTTGGCGATCGAGCCCGAGAGCGCGACCAGCCCGTCAAACCATTCGCGGATTTCCTGCATCAGTGCGAAAGGCGATTGCGTGCCCGCATGCCCTCCCGCACCGGCCGCAACCGGGATCAGTCCATCGGCGCCTTTCTCGATTGCCTTGCGCGCGAAGCGGTTGTTGATCACGTCATGCATGGTGATGCCGCCCCATCCGCGCACCGCGTTGAAGATCTCCTCACGTGCGCCCAGCGACGTGATGACCATCGGCACTTGCCACTTGGCGCAAGTCGCCATGTCCTGCTCCAGCCGGTCGTTTGAACGGTGGACGATCTGGTTGACTGCGAAGGGAGCGGCGGGCCGATCGGGATTCTCGCGATTGTGCTTGGCCAGTTCCTCGGTGATCTGGTGAAGCCATTCGTCGAGCAGCGTTTGCGGCCTGGCGTTGAGCGCCGGAAAGCTGCCGATGATGCCTGCCTTGCATTGCGCGATCACAAGTTCCGGCCCTGATACGATGAACAGCGGCGATCCGATCAGCGGCAGACGCAGGCGGTTGAACGGGGCAGGCAGCGACATCGGGTTCTCCGTTTTGATTGAAAACTCATCTCTCGATTACGCACTGACCTGCCGCCTGTCGAGGCACCTGTTGGAGGCCCGGCAATGCCGTAACGTCAGCGTTTCGGAAGTATGTGCTCAATGCCATAGAATCGCGCTGCATTGCCTGCGTAGAGTGCATGTTTCTCGTCGGCGCTGGCACCCTGCGTGATGCGTTTGAATGCGTTCCACAGCACCGGATATTCGGCGCCCCAATAGTCGACCGGATAGTTGCTTTCGAACATCGCACGATCGGTTCCGAAGGCTTCGATGCAGGTCTGGATATAGGGCCGCCACATCGCCGCAAGATCTTCCGAACTGGTGCCTGCAGCGGGGCCCTTTTCGGGCAATCCGCAGAAGGCCATGGCGAGTCCGCCCAGCTTGATCGTCACATTTTCGCACTTGGCCAGTTCGTGGATGTTGTGGCGCCAGATATCGAAGCGTTCGTGCAGCTTGCCGCGATAGCTCGCGATATTGAGCGGCGTTCCGCAATGATCGAGGCAGATCGGCTGATCCGGAAAGGCGCGGGCCAGGTCGATGACATCGGGCAATTGCGGCTCGAGCACCCAGGCGTCGAAGGTCAGGCCCTGCCTGCCGAGCTGTTTGAAACCTTCGCGGAACGATGCGTCGCGATAGAGCCCTTCGGGTGCATGAAAGGGAGCGCCCAGAACGTTTGGATCTGCGTCCCATGCGCCCTGGTGTCGGATACCCTTGAAACGGTCGGGGGAGGCATCGCCCAGCGCTTCCAGAACAGGGGCGGCCTTCTCGCCCGCCAGTAAGTCAGCATGGCCGATGATCGCTGCACAGAGGCGCAGATCGCCGTAGAGCCCGCTGGCGCTCTGGGCAGCAACGCCGTTGACGAACTCGACTTCGCCCACGACCTTCATCGCGTCGTCTGCATCGGCGCGGTAGAATGCGCCGCATTCCATGAACACGGTGCCGATCACATTGTGCCCGCTCGTCGCATGCGCATGGATCTGATCGAATGTGTAATAGGCATTGTCGATCAAAGCTTCGAGAAAGTCGTGCCGCGGCTCGGGGAATGCGCCCATCAGCGGGCGCAAGTCCCACAGGTGGTGATGCGGATCGATGATCGGCAAATCGGGTTCGAGGATTTCTTCGTTCATCGCTTGTTCCCACCTCGGCAATTCCTACAGGATGGAACACATGGAACACTGTTCAAGGAAAGGAAACCGGAGATGGGATCGTTCGGCAAGAAAGGCCGTACTTGAATGGTGTGCCAAATAGCCATTGAGCGATCTTATCGGCGCATCACTGGGTAGGAAATGCGGAGGCAAGGGGGGTGGATGTTGACGATCCAAATTCCGTCACTCCGGCCCGGAGGCCGGGATGACGAATGAGGGAACTCTAACCCTATCCCACAGCGCTATTCGCTGCGCTCAGTACAGCGCGCACGCTGGCGGTGGCGACGTCCTCGTCGATCCCGCAGCCCCAGATGGTGTTTCCATCCTTCCCGCGGCATTCGAGATAGGCGGCCGCGCGAGCATCGGTGCCGGTGCCCAGCGCGTGTTCGGTATAATCGCAAATTTCCAGCTCGACGCCGAAGCTGTCGCGGATCGTGCCCACGACCGACGAAATTAACCCGTTTCCGCGCCCCGAAACGCGCTGTGCCTTGCCATCGACTTCGATCGAACCTGCGAAGATCCGCGTGCCATCGGGCGCGCGGCTTTCCTCATAGTCGACCAGCTGAAAATGCTTGGGATGGATCTTGACGTGATAGGCCTTGCGGAAGGCGTCCCAGATGTCGGTGGCGTTCAGCTCGCGACCAAGCTCGTCGGCCATATGCTGGACGTGTTTCGAGAAATCCGCCTGCATTTTCTTGGGCAGTTTGATGCCCTGGTCCTGCTCCAGAACCCAGGCGAAGCCGCCTTTGCCGGACTGCGAATTGACGCGAATGACCGCTTCGTAATTGCGGCCCAGATCGGCGGGGTCGATCGGCAGATAGGGGACACGCCATTGCTCGTCATTCTGCTTCTCGTTGGCTTCGAAGCCCTTCTTGATCGCATCCTGATGACTGCCAGAGAATGCCGTGAAGACCAGTTCGCCGCCATAGGGGTGGCGCTGGTGCACGGGCAGCTCGTTGCAATATTCGACCGTCTCGATCACGCGATCGATGTCGGAGAAATCCAGCCCCGGATCGACACCTTGCGTGTACATGTTGAGCGCGACGGTCACGAGGCAGCAATTGCCGGTCCGCTCGCCATTGCCGAACAGGCAGCCTTCCACGCGGTCTGCACCTGCCATCATGCCCAGTTCGGCCGCTGCAACGCCTGTTCCACGATCGTTATGCGTGTGCAGGCTGATCGCTGCTGAATCCCTGTTGGGCAAATTGCGACAGAAATATTCGATCTGGTCGGCGTAGATATTGGGCGTCGCCGCCTCCACCGTTGCCGGCAGGTTGAGGATGATCGGGCGCTCCGGTGTGGGTGCCAGCACTTCCATCACCGCTTCGCAAACCTCGATCGAGAAATCGAGCTCGGCGGTCGAGAAGGTTTCCGGCGAATACTGGAAGTGCCAGTCTGTGTCGGGGCGCTTGGATGCTTCGTCACGCATGACCTTGGCGCCTTGCACCGCGATTTCGCGCACTTCGTCCTTGCTCATGCGGAACACGATATCGCGCCAGGCGGGCGAGACGGCGTTGTAGAGATGCACGATCGCCTGTTTGGCGCCGTCGAGGCTCTCGAAGCTTGTGCGGATCAGATCTTCACGGCTCTGCGTCAGGACCTGCACGATCACATCGTCGGGGATTCTTCCCGACCCAACCAGGCCCTGAATGAAGTCGAATTCGGTGGCTCCTGCTGCAGGAAAGCCGATCTCGATCTCCTTAACGCCGATTTCGACAAGCAGATCGAAGAAGCGGTTCTTCTTCACCGCATCCATCGGATCGACAATCGCCTGGTTGCCATCGCGCAAATCGGTCGAAAGCCAGCGCGGCGGAGCGGTGATCGTACGGCTGGGCCATTGGCGATCGGGCAGGTTAACCTGCGGGAAGGGCCGGTATTTTCGGCTTGGTTCGGGCATCATGGACATGTCGAAAAACTCGTAACGGAATATTTGTTTGGCTGGTTCGGATTGTGCTCCCTTGGGCGCCGTGCGCACCCCGATAGAGCACGCGTCAACTCACGCCCAAGGGCGGATAAGTCGTAGCAGCAGCGATCCGTTACGTGTCATGCGATTGTGCATTGCCGAAAATTGCGCCGGTTTCAAGCGAGAAGATGCATTGCTGCGAAAATCACCCCGCAGGTCATCTGGTCAGCGCCAGCGCAGGCGTTCGGACGTCAATTGCTCTACCGAGGTCACGCCCATCAGCCGCATTCCGCGCTCGATCTCGTCCTTCAGGATGCCGATTGCGCGCTCGACACCGGGCTGACCCGCCGCCGCCAGCGCATAGAGATAGAGCCGCCCGCCGCTGGCCGACGTGGCGCCCGCGCAAAGCGATTTCAGGACATGCGTACCGCGCCGCACACCGCCGTCGCAGATAATCTCGATCTCTCCGCCCACGGCATCGACGATCTCGCGCAACTGGTCGAAGGGGGAGCGGCTGCCGTCGAGCTGGCGGCCGCCATGATTGGAAATCATGATCGCGTCGGCGCCGATCTGCACAGCGCGCCGCGCGTCATTCGCGCTCATCACACCCTTGAGGCAAAAGGTGCCGCCCCAGTCCTGCCGAATGCGCGCCGCCGTGTCCCAATCCATCGATGTGTCGAGCATGCTATTGAAATAGTCTGCGATGCTCACCGCCTTGCCTGTGCCTTCGCTGACATGCGTGTCGAGATTGGGCAGGCGGAACTTTTCGCGAAAGACATAGTCCATCGCCCAGCGCGGCCTGGTGGCATAGCTCCACAAGGCGCTGGGGCTGAAACGGGGCGGGGTGGTGAAGCCTGAGCGCATGCAGCGTTCGCGCTTGCCCGAAACGATCGTGTCGACGGTCAGCGCGATCGCGTCGAACTTCGATTCCTGGCAGCGCTGGATCATAGAGCGATTCAACCCCTCGTCCTTGTGGACATAGAGCTGGAACAGCTTGGGACCGCTGGTGAGCGCGGCAATATCCTCGATCGAATAGGTGGCGAGGCTGGAGATGCCGAACCACAGGCCGTATTTGTCCGCCGCACGGGCCACCGCGCCTTCACCCTGCCAGTGGAACACGCGCTGGAGCGCGGTGGGGCTGAGCACCAGGGGCAGTGCGCTCTTGCGGCCCATGATCGTGCAGCTTGTGTCGATCTCCGCTACGCCTGCCAACACGTCTGGTACCAGATCGGCGCTATCGAAGGCGGCGGTGTTGCGCGCCTTGGTTAGCTCGTCATCGGCAGCGCCGTCGATATAGTCGAAAACCGGCCAGGGTAGCCTCGCCTTGGCCAGTTTCCGGAAGTCATCGATATTGTGGCAGTCTGAGAGGTGCATTTGGGCCTTCTTGCGCCTGTTTCTCAGTTTGTCGACCAGCTTATTGCCTGCGCCTAGCCAAGATTGTGCGAAAGTATGGATGGCGGCGGCGCTGAGCAGGGTTTACAGCGTTACAGCCTCCCGCTGGAGCAAGATGGCGGAGCCGTTTGCTGCCGGCCTGGGCAGTTGGGGAGGTGTTGCGCCAGTTGCATGTCGTTCCGCCGTTGTGCTCTCAACCTTGGGGAGAGGCACAATGTCGATCGATTTTCTGCACAAGATAGCTCGAGGCTGGGCGACAGCCCTGACTCTTCTGGTTCTTGCATCAGGGGCAGGAATGGCGCGGGCCGAACCTGCTCCTGCAAGGATTACTTCGCTCTATGACGCTTTTGGCAAGCCCTCTGCCATGGTCAAGGACTGGGGCTATTCCGCGCTCATCGAATATGGCGGCAAGCGCATCCTGTTCGACACTGGCAACAACGCGGAAATCTTCGCACACAATATCGCGGCGAAGGGCGTCGACCTGGCTGATCTGGACTTCGTAATCGTCTCGCATCGTCACGGCGACCATACAAGCGGACTCAATTACTTGCTCCAGGTCAATCCGGATGTCCCGATCTACGTACCGAAAGAGAATTTTGGCGTATTCGGGGCTGCATTGCCGGGCAGCTTCTACCCACGCGATGAAGCGCTACCGCCTGACATGCGCTATTTTGACGGGAGCCCGCCGGAAAGGCTCCATTTCGGCAGCCCATGGCCGGACGCCAATTTCAACTGGATCACCGAGACAACTGAAATTGCTCCGGGCTTCCACCTCATCATGCAAAAGGGAACCTGGGGTGTCGACCTCGACGCAATGGAGATTTCGCTGGCGATCGACACGCCCGAAGGGATTGTATTGGTGGTTGGATGCAGCCATCCCACGCTCGAAAGGATCGTCGAAGCGGCTAGCGCACTAAGCGACAAACCGATCCGCCTTGTCATTGGCGGGACGCACCTGCTCCCTGCGAAGCAACCGGAGATCGAGCGGATCGCGACGGCTCTGCTTGAGCGCTATCATGTCCAATGGATCGCGCCGGTCCACTGCACCGGCGAACCTGCGTTCGAAATACTGAACAAGCGCTTCGGCAGTCGCTATCTCTATGCTGGATTGGGGAGCGTGATTGAGATCGGTCACGACGTGAAGGCAAGCGATGACGGAAGCTCAAAGCCAGATGCGGAAGCCGCAGATCCGACATGAAAAAGCCCGCACGTCACCATGGACGCGCGGGCCTTTATCTTTGGCCAATGTGAAAGAACTTAGTTCTTCGCCTTGTCGACCAGCTTATTGGCGCTGATCCACGGCATCATGGCGCGCAGTTCGGCCCCGGTCTTTTCGATCGGATGCGCTTCGGCTGCCTTGCGGCTCGCCTTGAGCTCGGGCTGACCCGCGCGGTTGTCGAGCACAAAGTTCTTCACGAAGCGGCCCGAAGTGATGTCCGCCAGCACGCGCTTCATTTCAGCCTTGGTCTCATCGGTGATGATACGCGGGCCGGTGGTGATGTCGCCATACTCGGCGGTATTGCTGATCGAATAGCGCATGTTGGCGATGCCGCCTTCATAGAGCAGATCGACGATCAGTTTGGTCTCGTGCAAGCATTCGAAATAGGCCATTTCGGGTGCATAGCCGGCCTCGACCAGCGTTTCGAACCCGGCCTGGATCAGGTGGGTAATGCCGCCGCACAGAACGGCCTGCTCGCCGAACAGGTCGGTTTCGCATTCCTCCTTGAAGTTCGTCTCGATGATGCCCGAACGGCCACCGCCGACGCCCGATGCATAGGCGAGGGCGATGTCATGCGCCGCGCCGCTGGCATCCTGATGCACCGCGATCAAGCAAGGTACGCCGCCGCCGCGCTGATATTCGCTGCGCACGGTGTGGCCGGGGCCCTTGGGCGCGATCATGATGACATCGATATCCGCAGGCGGTTCGATCAGGCCGAAATGAACGTTGAGGCCGTGGGCGAAGGCAAGCGCGCTGCCCGGCTTCATCTTGCCGGCCAGATCATTGTCCCAGATTGCGGCCTGGTGTTCGTCGGGTGCCAGAATCATCAGGATGTCGGCCCATTCGGCCGCTTCGCTGTTGGTCAGCACCTTGAAGCCGGCTGCTTCAGCCTTCTTGGCGGTGGCGGAACCGGCACGAAGCGCAATCGCAACGTTGTTCACACCACTGTCGCGCAGGTTCTGCGCATGGGCGTGGCCCTGGCTGCCATAGCCGAGCACGGCGATCTTCTTGTCCTTGATGAGGTTCAGGTCCGCATCGGCGTCGTAATAAACTTTCATGTCTTCTTCCTACGTCACCCCTGCGTTGGCAGGGGTCCAGATGAACTCGCAAGTTTGCGAGAGGTTAGATAGGCTCCTGCCTTCGCAGGAGCGACGAGATTTTTCTACGTGCGGGTCAAGCGCCTTCTGCCCCGCGCATCATGCCCACAACGCCACTGCGGCTGACTTCGACCAGTCCGAGTTCGCGCATCAGCGTGATGAAGCTGTCGATCTTGTCCGGCGCCCCCGTCAGTTCGAAGACGAAGCTTTCGGTCGTCGTGTCTATTACACTGGCGCGGAAGACGTCGGCAATCCGCAAGGCTTCGACCCGCGCTTCGCCCGTTCCCCGGACCTTGATGAGCGCCAGTTCGCGTTCGACATGCGGGCCCGCCTCGGTCAGGTCGGTCACCTTGTGGACCGGTACAAGCCGTTCGAGCTGAGCTTCAATCTGGTCGATCACCAGGCGCGGGCCGTTGGTGACGATGGTGATCCGGCTTACCGCGTGATTTTCGGAAATGTCAGCCACGGTAAGGCTGTCGATATTATATCCGCGCGCGGTGAACAGCCCGGCGATCTTCGCCAGGATGCCCGATTCATTATCGACCGTGACAGTGAGGACATGCCGCTCGGCGGCTTCTTGTGCGATTTTCATCATCATCGTGTCCTCAGACCAGCGCTTTCGCTTCGTCGTCCATCGTGCCTTCGACCTGATCGCCATAGAGCAGCATTTCGGTGTGTGCCGCGCCGCTGGGGATCATCGGGAAGCAGTTCGCGTCCTTTGCGACGAGGCAATCGACGATCACCGGGCCATCGGCATCGAGCATCGCCTGAATACCGGCGTCGAGTTCGCTCTCGTCATGTATGCGGATGCCGGTCCAGCCATAGCTTTCGGCCAGCTTCACGAAATCGGGCAGGCTATCCGAGTAGGAGTTCGAATAGCGGCTTTCATAGGTCAGTTCCTGCCACTGGCGGACCATGCCCATGTACTCGTTGTTGAGAATGAACACCTTGACCGGCAGGCGGAACTGGCTGGCAGTGCCAAGTTCCTGAATATTCATCTGGATCGAGGCTTCACCGGCAATGTCGATCACCAGATCGTCAGGATTGCCAAGCTGCGCGCCGATGGCCGCAGGCAAGCCGTAACCCATCGTGCCAAGCCCGCCCGATGTGAGCCATTTGTTGGGATCGGAAAAACCGAAATACTGCGCCGCCCACATCTGATGCTGGCCAACCTCGGTCGAGATGATCGGATTGCGGTGTTTCGTCAGCGCATAGAGCCGCTCCACGGCCTTCTGCGGCATGATCGCGTCCGACTTCTCCGGATATGCGAGGCATTCGCGCGCGCGCCAGCCCGCGATGCGCGCCTTCCATTCGCCGAGATCGCGAGGCTTGCGATCGCCCCAAGCGGAGATGAGCTGTTCGAGAACATGCGCGCAGTCGCCCACGATCGGCAGGTCAACCGCCACAGTCTTGTTGATCGAACTTCGGTCGATATCGATGTGGATCTTGGTCGAATCAGGGCTGAACGCGTCGAGCCGGCCGGTTACACGGTCGTCGAACCTTGCGCCGACGCAGATCATCAGGTCGCACTTGTTCATCGCCATATTGGCTTCGTAAGTGCCGTGCATGCCGAGCATTCCCAGCCAATCGGGATGATCGGACGGGAAGGCACCGAGTCCCATCAGCGTGCTGGTGAGCGGGGCGCCGGTCATATCCTGCAGCTTGCGCAGCATTTCCGTCGCGCGCGGGCCGGAATTGATGACACCGCCGCCGGTGTAGAAGACCGGCCGTTCCGCCTTGGCCAGTAGATCGACCGCATCGGCGATCTCTTCAATCGAACCGAGCATCTGTGGCTGATAGCGATGCGTCGCAGAGCCATTGGACTCGCGGCTGAACGAAGGGACGGCGATCTGCACATCCTTGGGAATGTCGACCACGACCGGACCGGGGCGACCCGTTGTGGCAATGCGGAAGGCTTCCTCGATCGTCGGCTTGAGGTCGGCAGGCTCCTTCACAAGGTAATTGTGCTTCGAGCAGTGCCGCGTGATGCCAACGGTATCAGCCTCCTGAAAGGCGTCCGTTCCTATCAGCGGAGTGGGGACCTGGCCGGTTATGACGACCAGAGGGATTGAATCGAGAAAAGCGTCGGCAATGCCGGTGACGGCATTGGTTGCGCCAGGGCCGCTGGTGACGAGCACAACACCGGGCTTGCCGGTGGAGCGGGCATAGCCTTCCGCCGCGTGGGCCGCGCCGGCCTCGTGCCGAACCAGAATATGGCGAATCCGATCGTCACCGAACAATTCGTCATAGATCGGAAGTACCGCGCCGCCGGGATAGCCGAAAACGAATTCGACCCCCTGTTCGACCAGACAATCGACCAGGATTGCTGCACCGCTGCGCTCCTGTGACACGATCTATTCCTTCCTTACTGCTCTAAGTTTGCGTGCCGCCCACTTGTGCGCCGCGCTTAACAAAAAATGCGGCCCGACGCAGTGAAAATGCGGCGAGCCATGCGCGGCCTGCTATGCGTTCAAATATATCGTGTCAACCACTAATTGCGTAATAATGATGCGAATATGAAATCTATATCGCAATTATGTGACTCATGGCGCAGCCAATCCTCAGGAGGCTGGCGCCTGAACCAGGTGTACTGGCGTTTTGCGTAGTTTCGTGTTGCCTGCTGTCCAGCCGCGATCATCTCATTTCTTGAGGTGTCCCCTCGCAGGAAAGCCGCGATTTCCGGCACTCCGATAGCGCGCATCACCGGCAGATCGGACGAGAGCTGCCGGGCGAGCAGGCGCTCGACCTCTTCAATAGCACCATGTTCGAGCATCAGTTCGAACCGCCGGTCGCATCGCTCATACAGCCATTCCCGATCAGGCAGCAGGATCAGGGGATGAAGTTCAATCACGTCTGCAATGCCGCCCGACTTCTCGGCTTGCCATTGGCCGAGCGTCTTGCCAGTCGAACGGACGACTTCGAGTGCGCGGGCAATGCGCTGGCTGTCTCCTGGCTTGAGGATCGCTGCACGTTCGGGGTCTTCACGCTGAAGCGCACAATAGGCTTCTTCAACCGGCAAGCTGCGGACCAACTCTCGAACGGCCGGATCGATTTCCGGGATTGGTGCGATGCCTTCGAGCAAGGTCTTCATATAGAGCCCGGTCCCGCCGCACAGGATCGGGACGGCATCTTCGCTATGCAAAGCGGCAATCTCACGCTTGGCTGCCGCAGCCCAGTCCGCTGCAGAGCAGTGCTGAGCGCCATCCCACTCGCCAAACAGTCGATGCTCGATCCCGCGCATTTCATCGCTTGAGGGCCGCGCGCTCAACAGCTGCAAATCGGAATAGACCTGTGCGCTGTCGGCGTTGATTACCACAGCACGCCTTCCCTGCTTCTCCAGCATCAAAGCGAGGTTCACTGCCAGATCGCTCTTGCCGCTGGCGGTCGGCCCTGCAATGAGCGCCACCGGCCCCGATTGGGGATCGCGCGTGTTAGGAGATTCTCGCTTGCTCATTGCCCGGCTGATAGCAGACCCGGCCCAGAACGGAATTGGGCTGCAAGCACGCCTTGATGCGGCAATGGACGCGCTGGCCAAGCGCGGCATGCCGGTGGCGATGGCGCATATGCTCGATCATGCGGGCGATGTGCTGCAGCTTGCCTTGCCTGAAGGTGACGCGGGGGCACTTGGTCAGACGCTCGAGGAGCTGTTCGCGCCGTGTGACTTGCTGATCTCCGATGCGGACATCGCAACACCTCACCTCTTCGTTTCCGACATGGATTCTACCATGATCGGCCAGGAGTGCATTGACGAGCTGGCGGATTATGCCGGGATCAAGCCACAGATCGCCGAAATCACCGAGCGTGCCATGCAGGGCGAGCTCGATTTCGTCAGTGCGCTCAAAGAACGCGTCGCTCTGCTCGCCGGGTTGGGCGAGAGCGAAATCACCCGCTGCCTGGACGAGCGCATCCGCCCGATGGAAGGCGCGCGCGCGTTGGTGCAAACGCTCAAGTCCAAGGGTTGCAAGACGGTGCTGGTCACTGGCGGCTTTCACCACTTTGCGGATCCCGTCGCCGAGACGCTAGGTTTCGACCTTGTGGTGGCAAACCGGCTCGAAGTTGTGGACGGCAAGCTGACTGGCGGCCTCGCTGGACCGATCACCGATTCGGGCGTCAAACGCGCTACTTTGATCGAAGAATTGTCGAAACTGGGCGATGGAGCGATCGCTCTGGCCACCGGCGACGGGGCTAACGACATTCCGATGCTTGAAGCGGCGCACTATGGCATCGCCTATCACGCCAAGCCCAAGGCCAAGCTGGCTGCGAACGGTATCATCGATTGCGGCAATCTCACTTCGGTGCTGAAACTGCTTGGAATTCCCTCCAGCGAATGGAGTGGCGCCTAGGCCGCGGCCCTTGTTGCCACCTTGCCCTTGCGCCAGGCAATTATCCGAAGCGCGAATGCGGCAAGTGCAATAGCCAGCAGGATCGCACCCGCAGGGCGCAGCTCCGGATCCATTGCCTTGCCGAAATATGCGAGAGTGAACACTCCCCAGACGATGTACATTCCGCTCTTGTGGAGCCGCTTCCAAATGCGACCGAGCGCCTTGTAGGCCCAGGGCCACGAAGTCGCGACCATAGAGTAGATCACCACATAGATCGCAAAGCCCGGCAGCAGGCTTACGAGGCTCCTCGGCTCCGGCGTTATGCCCAGGAAATGGATCAGCGCGTAGAGATGGAGCGTGTGTGCCGATGCAAAGGCCAAGCCCCACCATTTGCGGTTGCGGAGCAGGGCACGCGTCGTCTCGCCGGGCCAGAGCTTTACCAGTGACGAAGCCACGAATGCGAGGATGAAGAAGGGAAAGCCTGCGCGGGCGGTCCAGCGGGTGGCAATTTGCCAGCGTTCGAAATCTTCGCCATCGGTTTGCAATCCGGCGTAGAGTGCCAGCGCAGCTACCAGGATCGCCAACAATATCGGCCAGTATTTCGGCATGATCCCGTCCCCCAAATTGGATGCAGTAGGCTACAGCCAGCTAGCTATCTGTTCCAGCGGCTTTTTTCTCAGAGCGTAGGACGGCACGGTTGCATTCTCGGCCGGATGGCCAACCACAACCACCATCAGCGGCTTCTCGTACTCGGGCCGGTCGCAAATTTCGCGCAGGAATCCCATCGGTGAAGGCGTATGCGTGAGCGTCGCGCAACCGGCTTCGTGCAGGGCCGCGAGCAACAGGCCACAGGCGATACCCACGCTTTCGGTCACGTAATAGTTCCGCGTCTCGCCATCCTCATCGATCCCGCCCTTGCGCTGCGCGAACACCACAATCAGCCAGGGCGCCGCTTCGAGAAACGGCTTGTCGGCATCGGTGCCCAGCGGGGCGAGCGCCTTGAGCCATTCCTCACTCGCCTTGCTTTCGTAGAATGCGCGTTCCTCCGCTTCTGCCGCTTCACGGATCGCGCGCTTCTTGTCGGGTGACGAAACCACGGCGAAATGCCAGGGCTGGTGATTGGCGCCACTCGGTGCGCTACCTGCTGCCTCTATGGCCGCTTCGATCACCTCACGCGGTACCGGTTCTTCCGAGAAATATCGGCAGGTGCGCCGCTGCCTGATCCTGGCACTGAACGCACGGGCATTCGCGATACTCGCTTCTGGATCGAGCGCGGGAAGCGAATAGGATACTCTTTCATGTTCTTGCATGGTCTCTCCTATCCCTGTTTCGCAGTGGGATGGGAAGGCGTTACGTGGACAGGCAATTTACATTGCTGTAAGTTGTTACGAGCTACCAATTGCTCTTTCAGGGAAACTGCAATGGCCGTGATCGATCGCCCGCTTGTTCATCCGGATCGAAAACTTTCCGGCTTCCGCCCATTCAAGGCGTGGAGGCATTTCCGTAAGCTGATCGCCGACAAGGAAGACACCGAACAGGTCTTCCACATTATCGAGGCGCTCAAGGGCCGCAAGAGCTACAACAAGGCGCTCGACTTCGTGAAATCGGATGCGGGCCAGGCGCTGATCCAGCGCGGCAATGACCTTCCTGGAATGCTTGACGATCATGCGCGTTGGGCAGACCTACCGCCCAACAGTGTGGCGCAAAACTACATCCGTTTTATGAAGCGCGAAGGGCTGAGCGCTGCCGGACTGGTCGAGGAATCGAACAAGTTCAAACCCGCCAGCGAACGCCCGAACGACCAGCTCGAATGGTATTTCGAGCGGCTGCGCGACACGCATGACCTGTTCCATGTGCTGACTGGCTATGGCCGCGATGCTCTGGGAGAGGGCTGTCTGCTGGGCTTCAGCTATGAGCAGAACCCTAGCCCGGGCGTGCTATTCATCGCCTATGCCGGCAATCGCGAGCTGCGCAAGGCGACGAAGACCAAGGCGCCTGTGCTTGATGCATTGCGCGAAGGGCGCAGGCTGGGCCGTGAAGCTGCGCAGCTCGCCCATCAGGAAGTCGAATCGTTGATGCATGAAGACATTGATGAGGCGAGGGCACGGCTCAATCTCGGCCGACCGGAAATCTACTGCCACTGTCTAGAAATCCTAGAGGCGGAGGGCAATTCAGCGCAAGAGCTGATGGCGCCGCAGCAGGCGCAGGCGGCCTAGCCGGCTAGCGCAATTCCTTGCGGATCATCAGCTTCAGACCCGACCAGACCTGATCCACCGCGCATACTTTCACGTCGACGAAGCCCAATGGCAGCGCCACTTCCCGGATCGTATCTTCGGTGATGTCGGTTGGCACCTTTGAGGCCTTCTTGGGCCAGCTCACCCATACCAAACCGGTTGGCGCAATGGTGTGACGCAGTTCAGTGAGCAAGTGCTCAAGCTCGGCGCGTTCTTTGGTGAAGATATGCGCTACGTCGAGGCCCTTGATCGGCCCGGGAAGTTGCAGGATCTCGATATCGCCGATCTCGACGCGAACGGATTCGGGCATGTCATGAAACCAGGCCGTTTGACCCGGCTTAAGCGAGAGTTTTTTAGCAAGCGGCGTGCCGGAATAGCCTGCCGCAGCCATGACCTAGCTTTCCATCCAGTCGCGGAAAAAGCTTTCGTGAGCCGCGCGCAAATCCGCGAGTGACACACCAAGCAGATGGTCACCGCCGACGCTACCGATCCGCCGGAAACCGATCTGCGCGGTTTCGGCATTTTGCGTCCCCTTGGACAACCGCAGGTTCAGCGCCTGCGTATCGGGCACGGCGATGATATAGCGGCCCTGATCTTCACCGAACCACCATTGTGCGGCTGTATATTCGGGATTGCCCTCGACTTCGGCACCGATACCGCTTGCCAATGCCATTTCGGCAAGCGCCACTGCCAGTCCCCCGTCGGAAAGATCGTGCACGGCGTTTACAAGGCCGTCTGCGATCAATTCGCGGACGATCTCGCCAGCATTGCGTTCGATGGTGAGGTCAGTTGGCGGCGTACGGCCATCGTCACGACCATGCACGACGTTGAGCCACAGCGACTTGCCAAGGTGCGACCGGGTAGGATCGGGTTTGGCCCAGAATTCGGGGCCGACAAGATAAAGCGTGTCGCCTTCATTCTTGAAGCCCATCGTCATCATCCTGGAGTAATCCTCGATGATGCCGACACCGCCAATGGCCGGGGTAGGCAGGATGGCCGAGCCGCCGCCCGTCGCCTTGCTTTCGTTGTAGAGGCTGACATTGCCGCTCACGATCGGGAAGTCGAGCGTGCGGCAGGCATCGCCCATGCCTTCCAATGCATGGACGAACTGGCTCATGATCTCGGGACGCTGCGGATTGGCGAAATTGAGGCAGTTGGTCACCGCGAGCGGGCGCGCACCGACCGCGCAGAGGTTGCGGTATGCCTCGGCGATGGCCTGCTTTCCACCTTCATAAGGGTCGGCATAGACATAGCGCGGCGTGCAATCGGTGGTGATTGCCAGTGCCTTCTTGGTGCCGTGCACACGCACAACGCCGGCGTCGCCCCCGGTTTGCAGCGTGTCACCCATGACCTGGCTGTCATACTGTTCCGAAATCCAGCGGCGCGAGCCAAGGGCAGGGCTGGCCATCAACTTGAGCAGATCAGCGCCGATGTCGTTGCTTTCGGGCAGCTCGCTCAAAGGCTTGATCTGCGCCCAGGCCCTGTATTCCTCTTTCGAGAGATAGGGCCGGTCGTATTCTGGGGCGTCGGCTGCGAGTGGGCCAAGCGGGATGTCACAAACCACCTCGCCATCGAATTCCAGCACCATATGCTGAGTATCGGTGACTTCACCGATCACTGCGAAATCGAGTTCCCACTTCTCGAAAATGGCTGCTGCCATCTCTTCCTTGCCGGGCTTCAGCACCATGAGCATCCGCTCCTGGCTTTCGCTCAGCATCATCTCGTAGGGCGTCATGCCTTCTTCGCGGCAAGGCACCTTGTTCATATCGAGCCGGATTCCGGCCTTGCCGTTGGTTGCCATTTCGACGCTGGAAGATGTCAGGCCTGCCGCGCCCATATCCTGGATCGCGACAATCGCGTCAGTTGCCATCAGCTCAAGACAAGCCTCGATCAACAGCTTCTCGGTGAAGGGGTCACCCACTTGCACGGTAGGACGCTTTGCTTCTGCGTCTTCTTCGAAATCGGCGCTCGCCATGGTCGCACCGTGGATGCCGTCGCGCCCGGTCTTGGAACCGACATAGACGATCGGATTGCCAACTCCGGTGGCGGCGGAGTAGAAAATCTTGTCGGTATCGGCGACGCCCACCGTCATCGCATTGACCAGAATGTTCCCATCATACGCCTGATGGAAATTGGTCTCGCCGCACACGGTCGGCACGCCGACGCAGTTGCCGTAACCGCCGATCCCCGCAACCACACCTCTGACCAGATGCTGCATCTTCGGATGCTCGGGCCGCCCGAAGCGTAGTGCATTGGCGTTCGCCACCGGTCGCGCGCCCATGGTGAATACGTCGCGCAAGATGCCGCCTACGCCTGTCGCAGCGCCCTGGTAGGGTTCGATGTAGCTGGGGTGATTGTGGCTCTCCATCTTGAAGATGGCGGCCTGTCCATCGCCGATGTCGATCACACCGGCGTTTTCGCCCGGACCGCAGATCACCCAGGGCGCTTCGGTCGGCAGTTTCTTGAGATGCAGGCGCGAGCTCTTGTAAGAGCAATGCTCGCTCCACATCACCGAGAAAATGCCCAGTTCCACAAGGTTGGGTTCGCGGCCCAGCGCGTGCAGGACGCGCTCGTATTCTTCCGGCGAAAGCCCGTGTGATTCGACGATTTCAGGCGTGATCGAGTCGGCGGTGTTTGGCATGCCTGCGCCCTTAGCGGCGCAATCTTGGCGCCGCCAGTCCAGTTTCGCGTTTATGCCAACGTGTGTCCGCGACCCAATAGGCAAGCGCCGTGACAATTGCGTAACTGATCAAGGCCGTGAAGTAGAGCATCGGGCCGGCGGTTTCCGGCGCTGGGCCGAACCAGTTGATTGCCTGAAACAGCAGCAGCACCGCCATCAGGATGATAGGCGGCCCCACGGGGCCCTTGGTCCGGCGCATGAACCATGAGTAGGCCAGCAGCGTGATGATCAGCTCGAGCGACATCGCCAGCCATGGGGAGTTCCACATGCCGAGGCCGTAAACCTTCGTTCCACCCGCGAGCGTAAGATCGGGCCTGTGCGTCAACCAGTCGAGCCCCCAATGCGAAAGCACCACGATCGAAGCGAGCAGCGAAGCCACTCCGTCACGATAGCGGTAGAGAATGATGAGGCCGAATAAGGCCGCCCAGACCGCGCTACCCAACAGGCTATGTGTGTAGGGCATGTAGTAGAGATCGAAGGGCACCATCTTCGTCGCGCCCGGTTCGATGCGCATCTTCTCGATACCGAACAGTGCGAATATGAAGAAACCCCAGTCGACCAGCTGTCCGGCGATAAACAGCGTGCCCAACTTCGGTGCGCGCGAACTGGCAGCTGCGGCGGCGAAAGCAGGGGCGAAGTGTCCTATGAACATGGCTTAGCCGGGTACCTCCGGAACAATTCAATGGGCGATGGTCACCGAGAAGCGCAGCAGCGCGATCTTCATGCGACTCTCTGTTTGTTTTCAGCACAGCCTTGACCGTGTGACCCGTCGCGGTCAATGCTCGACCCATGGATGAGGGAACGTCTGACATTTCGCAAATGAGTTTCGAGCAGGCGCTCTGCGCGCTCGAGGAAATTGTGCAGCAACTCGAAAGCGGCAGCGTTCCGCTCGACAAGTCGATCGAGCTGTATGAACGCGGCGAAGCGTTGCGAAAACACTGCCAGGCGCGCCTTGATGCGGCGCAGCAGAGGATAGAGCGGATCGTTACCGACAGGTCCGGCAATCCGACCGGAACCGAACCGCTCGACGCGGATGGATAGCTCCGGTGCCGACCGCCATTGAAAGCGACATAGTGGCCGAAGGCCTGCTGCGAGTTCAGGAAGAGGTGGATTCGCTATTTGATGCGTTTCTTTCGGTGCCTGAGGATTCGCGTTCGCGATTGGTGGAAGCGATGCGATATGCCGCGATCGATGGCGGCAAGCGCATTCGACCGCTGTTGCTGGTAAGTACAGCGGAGCTGTTCGGCGTCGGGCGTGACTACGCGATGAGAGCGGGCTGCGCGGTGGAGGCGATCCACGTCTATTCGCTGATCCATGACGATATGCCCTGCATGGACGACGACGCCCTTCGTCATGGCAGGCCGACGGTGCATCTCAAATTCGACGAAGCAACGGCGGTGCTGGCGGGCGATGCGCTGCACGCCATGGCATTCGAGATTCTGGCCGATCCGGCGATGAGCGGCGATCCCTTCGTTAGGGCTCAGCTTGTCGAATGCCTGGCCCGGGCCAGCGGCATGAACGGCATGGCCGGCGGGCAGATGATGGACATGATGGCTGAAGGGGAAGAATACGACCTCCACACCATCACGCGGCTGCAGCAGCTCAAGACTGGTGCGCTCCTTGCCGCGTCGGTCGAAATGGGCGCGATCCTGGGACACGTCCCTCCTGAAGGTCGCGGGCATTTGCGCAATTACGCGCGCGACATCGGCCTGGCCTTCCAGATCGCCGACGATCTGCTCGACTGCGAAGGGGATGAAGACAAGGCCGGCAAGGCGCTGCGCAAGGATGAAGATCAGGGCAAGGCTACCTTCGTGAGCCTCATGGGCGCCGATAAGGCGCGTGAACAGGCCAACGCCTTGGTCGAACAGGCCATTGGACATCTGGCCATTTACGGCGATGAAGCGCGCATGCTGTGTGCTTTGGCGCGCTATGTTGTGGAGAGGGACCGGTAGTGTCGGGGCGAGTTGGTTACCTGGTGACCGGTGCAGCATTGGTCTTCTTCGCAGCCCTATTCATCATCTTGAACGAACGGCGTTGGGAAGGTTCTGATCAACAGCTCAGTTTGTTCTACGAAAGGCTGGAGGTTGATAGTTGCCCCGAAGCGAATGCCAAGTTGGTCAAGAGGTCTGACGGGGGACTGTTTCTGTCAGATTGGCGATATGAGACAGACATCACCTTGCCGGAAACCTGTGTCGTCGCGGCATTGGGGGCTGTATCTGATCGGGGTTTCGTGGAGCATAAGCCAGGTTTTTTCCGAAAGGATTTTGGGCAAGGATACAGCGAAGAGGTGCTCTATATCGCACCAGGAAGAATACGATGGGTGAGAGACAAGATATGACCGATCGCATTGGCATATACCCGGGCACCTTTGACCCGATCACGCTTGGTCATGCCGACATTATCCGGCGCGGCAGCAAGCTGGTCGACAAGCTGATCATCGGTGTGACGACCAACCCGTCAAAAAATCCGATGTTCTCGACGGAAGAACGGCTCTCGATGGTCGAGCGTGAGGTTGCCGGACTGGGGCTCGACAATGTCGAGGTGGTGGGATTCAACGCGCTGCTGGTGAAGTTTGCCCAGAAGCAAGGTGCCAATGTCCTGATCCGCGGACTGCGCGCAGTCGCGGATTTTGAATATGAGTACCAGATGGCGGGGATGAACCAGCAACTCGACCAGTCAATCGAAACGGTATTCCTGATGGCCGATGTATCGCTACAGCCGATCGCATCCAAACTGGTCAAGGAGATCGCCATCTTTGGCGGGGACATCAAACCCTTTGTCAGTCCGCAAGTTTGTACGGATGTGAACGCCAGAGTCGAGCAGAACGGTCGTATGGGCGATTATTGACCATGACTGTGCGCATCGTCCGATCATTCATTGCGGTGACAGCCACCTCTCGCTAGACCGCCCGCAATCGCAGCTATTGCCAGCATTTCATGAAGGCCTCCATGTTCAAGACGTTTTTTGCCGCGGCAGCTTCGCTCGCACTATTTGCTGCCCCCCAGGTGGCACTCTCGCAAGACGAGGCTCCGGCCGCGCCGCGCGTCTATTCACCCGTCAATTTCGACCAGGCAGAGGATCCGGAGAATATCTGGCTCCTCGACCTTTCGAATGGCCAGCGTGTGGCGATCCGCCTGATGCCCCAATGGGCGCCGCATCATGTCGAACGGATCAAGCAGCTTACGCGGCAGGGTTTCTACGATGGTACGATCTTCCACCGCGTGATCGAAGGATTCATGGCACAGGGTGGCGATCCCACGGGGACAGGGCAGGGCGGTTCGCAGCTTCCCGATCTTGAGGCCGAGTTCAACCCGATGCCGCATGTGCGCGGATCGGTTGCCATGGCTCGCGCAGCGGATGAGAACAGCGCGAACAGCCAGTTCTTCATCGTATTCTATCCTCGTTTCAGCCTCGACAAGCGCTACACCAATTTCGGCCGCGTAATCGGCAATATGGCGGGTGTTGATGCGATTACTCGCGGCGAGCCGCCTGCCAATCCCACGCGGATCCTCCAGGCTTCGATCGCTGCCGACCAAAAGCCGGTGCCCGCGCAACCTGCGCCGCGTGTCGAGGAAGAGATCACTGCGGACATGCTCAACGCCACTCCCAGTGAGTAGGCTTTCCAGGCTGATGCACCGCGCCTAGAGCGCAACTGCCATGCGTGTTGATTTGTTCGATTTCGAGCTACCGCCGGAGCGGATAGCGCTGCGTCCAGCGCGGCCGCGTGACAGCGCGCGCATGCTGGTTGTTCCGGTCGAGGGCGAGTTTCGGGACATGGGCGTGCGCGATCTGCCGCAGATGCTGCGCGCAGGCGATGTGCTGGTGTTCAACGATACGCGGGTTATTCCGGCTCAGCTTGAAGGGCGGCGGGGTGAAGCCAAGATCGGCGCGACCCTGCACAAGCGCGTCGATCTGCGGCGTTGGCAAGCCTTCATCCGTAACGCCAAACGTGTTCGTGAGGGCGATGAACTCGTCTTTGGCGGCGGGGTTACTGCTGTGGCGGAACGCCGCCATGAAGACGGCAGCTATACGCTGGCATTCGGCGGTGATGAGCCGGTGGAAGTGCTGCTGGAGCGGGCAGGGCAGATGCCTTTGCCGCCCTATATTGCAGGCAAGCGTGCGACCGATGAGCAGGATCGCCGCGACTATCAAACCATGTTTGCCGAGCGTGACGGAGCGGTGGCTGCTCCCACCGCGGCGCTGCATTTCACGCCTGATCTGATCGCAGCTTTGGACGAGGCTGGCGTGTTGTGCGAAACGCTTACGCTTCACGTCGGGGCGGGTACCTTCCTGCCGGTCAAGGCCGACGATACTCAAGACCATCGGATGCATGCCGAATGGGGCTATATCGACCAGGCGACCGCTGGAAGGCTCAATACCGCGCGGGCAGCGGGTGGACGGATCATCGCGGTCGGCACGACTTCGCTTCGTCTTCTGGAGAGTGCGGCGCGCGATGATCGTGTGATCGAACCGTTTGAGGGTGACACGGCGATATTCATCACGCCTGGTTATCGCTTCAAGGCGGTGGATGGGTTGATGACCAACTTCCATCTGCCCAAGTCCACGCTGTTCATGCTGGTCAGTGCGATGATGGGGCTGGATCGGATGCAGAATGCCTACGCTCATGCGATTGAAAATGAATATCGGTTCTATTCCTATGGTGACTCTTCGCTTCTGCTTCCCTAAATAGGTTGCATGAACGAACCTATTCTCAAATTATCCGGACTTACCAAGGTCTATCCCGGTGGGCTCAAGGCGCTCGACAATGTCGATCTGGAAATCCGCAAAGGTGAAATCTTTGCGCT
Source organism: Altererythrobacter sp. (assembly GCF_050299635.1). Taxonomy (NCBI): domain Bacteria; kingdom Pseudomonadati; phylum Pseudomonadota; class Alphaproteobacteria; order Sphingomonadales; family Erythrobacteraceae; genus Altererythrobacter; species Altererythrobacter sp. The sequence continues at coordinate 27,967 of NZ_JBNKWF010000017.1, read as the reverse complement.
GCTCGGCCCCAACGGTGCGGGAAAGACCACGCTGATCGGCGCTGTATGTGGCCTGGTCAGGCCCAGCGGCGGCGGCATGGAGGCCTTTGGGCTCGATCTTGCTCATGATTGGCGTGCGGCGCGCGCGCGAATTGGTCTGGTCCCTCAAGAGATGGCGACCGACATGTTCGAAAAGGTGGTCCATGCGGTCAGCTATTCGCGCGGCCTGTTCGGTCATTCTCCCGACAAGGCGCGGATCGAGGAGATTTTGCGCGGCCTGAGTCTCTGGGACAAGCGCAATGAACAGATCCGTGCACTTTCGGGCGGGATGAAACGGCGCGTTCTTATAGCCAAGGCGCTGGCGCATGAGCCCGACCTGCTGTTTCTCGACGAGCCCACAGCCGGGGTCGATGTCGAGCTTCGACGCGACATGTGGCAGCAGATTGCCGCCATGCGCGAACGCGGCACGACAATAATTCTGACCACCCACTACATCGAAGAGGCCGAGGAAATGGCCGATCGGGTCGGCATCATAAACAAGGGCCGGATCCTGATGGTGGACGAGAAAGACGCAATGATGGCGCAGCTTGGGCGGACCGAGGCGCATATTCGACTGGCCCAACCTCTCAGCGAGTTGCCGGCTGCAATGGCAGGTTTTCCGGTCGAACTGGCCGAAGGCGGGGCGGAATTGCTCTATCGTGGCGGAGACGGCACCGGGAAAGGGCGGGCAGAGGTTGCCGAAGTGACGAAGGCGCTCACCCGCGCTGGGATCGACTATGTCGGCATAGATGTCCGCGAGAGTTCGCTGGAGGACATTTTCGTCGGCCTCGTGGCCGATCAGCAGGAGGCTGCGTGATGCGTTTCAATGCCCGTGGCGCCTGGTCGATCTATGTGCGCGAACTGATGCGCGCTTTCCGCACTGCGTTCCAATCCATTCTGGCGCCGGTACTCACGACATCGCTCTATTTCATCGTGTTCGGGTCGGCGATCGGGGGGCGGATGCCTCCGATACTCGGGATCGAATATGCGCAGTTCATCATTCCCGGGCTGCTGATGCTCACGCTGCTGGGTGAAACCACCAGCAATGCCAGCTTCGGGATTTACATGCCCAAGTTTACCGGGACGATCTACGAGTTGCTCTCCGCGCCAGTCGGCGTGGCGGAGACATTGATCGGCTTCGTCGGTGCGGCTGCAACCAAGAGCCTGATCCTGGCATCAATCATCCTGGTTACTGCGACCTTCTTCGTCGACTACTCCATCGCACATCCATTTCTTGCGGCGTTCTACATCATTCTGGTCTCGGCCAGCTTCTCGCTGTTTGGATTTATCCTGGGCATATGGGCGGACGGTTTCGAAAAGCTGGGCATCATCCCCATGCTGATCCTCATGCCGCTCACCTTCCTTGGCGGTACCTTTTATTCGATCGCCATGTTGCCGGAGCCGTGGGACAAGATCGCGCTCGCAAATCCGATCGCTTTCCTTGTCAGCGGCTTGCGCTGGACGTTCTACGGCGTGTCCGACGTGCCGATTGCCATTTCGCTCGGCCTGACGCTGGGCTTCCTCGCCCTTTGCGTCACCGTGATCGGCTTCATCTTCAAGACGGGCTGGCGGCTACGCGACTAAAGCGCTAACCGGCGCGGCCAATGGCTACACGTTTCTCCTTCACTATCGATGCGACCGATGGCAAGTCGCGCACCGGCCGCATCGACATGCTGCGCGGCAGCATCCGAACGCCTGCCTTCATGCCGGTAGGCACCGCTGCGACGGTCAAGGCGATGAAGCCCGAAAGTGTTCGGGCGACCGGCGCGGACATCATCTTGGGCAATACCTATCACCTGATGCTGCGCCCGGGTGCAGAGCGGGTCGCGCGGCTTGGCGGGTTGCACCAGTTCATGAACTGGGATCGCCCGATCCTGACCGATAGCGGCGGCTATCAGGTGATGAGCCTTTCCGAACTGCGCAAGTTGACGGAGGAGGGCGTCGAGTTCCGCAGCCATCTCGACGGGTCGAAGCACATGCTGACGCCCGAGCGCTCGATGGAAATCCAGCGTCTGCTTGGCTCGGACATCGTGATGGCCTTTGATGAATGCCCGCGCGCCGATCAACCGCGCGATGTGATCGCCGAGAGCATGGAGCTATCCATGCGCTGGGCGACGCGCAGCCGTGACGGGTTCGACGCGGGCGGTGAACATGCAGCGCGCGCGGCGCTGTTCGGCATACAGCAGGGCGCGCTTGATGAGGACCTGCGTCGCGTAAGCGCCGAGAAGCTGACCGAAATCGGCTTCGATGGATATGCTGTCGGCGGACTCGCGGTGGGCGAAGGCCAGGAAGCAATGTTCGCCACGCTCGATTTCGCGCCCGGCATGCTGCCGCAAGACAGGCCACGCTATCTGATGGGCGTGGGCAAGCCTGACGATTTGGTGGGTGCAGTCGAGCGAGGGATCGACATGTTCGACTGCGTGTTACCGACGCGGTCGGGGCGCAATGGGCAGGCCTTCACCTGGAACGGACCGCTAAACCTGCGCAATGCGAGGCATGCCGAGGATACCGGGCCACTGGATGAGCGCTGCACATGCCCCACCTGCGCCAGCTATTCGCGCGCCTATCTCCACCATTTGCAAAAGTCGGGCGAGATCCTGGGCGCGATGCTGGTGACCGAGCATAACTTGTCATTCTATCAGCAGCTCATGCAGGCCATGCGCGACGCTATCGGGGAAGGGCGGTTTGCAGCATTTGCGGCTGATTTCCGGCGCGACTATTTGGGTTAAGGGGGCGCTAGCGTCTTTTTGTCTGGATCGCCGCAGATTTGTACTGGCCTTCAGGATTTCACGGACTTAACTATTGGCCCGTATTGCAATCTGCCTTGGGGGTCAGGATGAAGTTGGTTGGATCGCTACGTTTGACTGCGTGTATTCTGGGATTGGCCGGCCACGCAACAATGCTGCAGGCCGCTGAAAGTACGGGCGAGACGGCTAGCAAGTTCGCGGCTCGTGAATCGGTGCGCAGCATCTCGATTTCGCCGGAAGGCAAGCAGATCGTCATGGTAATGGTTCGGCCCGATGGCGGCGAAAACGCAATCGTCGTGGACCTTGCGACAGGTGGAGCCAATCCCGTTTTCAGCGCCAATGGTGGCGAAGAGCAACTGCGGCGATGCGTATTCGTGTTGGAAGAACGGGTCGTATGCCAGGTCTATTTCCGGCAGGGCAGCAACCGTAAAACTGAAAGCGCAACCAGGCTCGTTTCGATTTCAAACGACGGCAGCGATGTTGAAATGTTGTCAGCGCAAACTGCGTCAAATGCCTACTACAGCTCGAATTATGGTGGGGGCATCATCGACTATAATTCCGAGGACGAGGACTCGGTACTCGTGATGAGTTGGAAGCCTGAAGAAATGGGAACGGGTACGCTCGTTGCCAAGCGCGGGAGCGGTCTCCTTGTCGAACAGGTCAACGTCAACAAGGCCAAGCGGAAACAGATTATCCCACCTAACCCTGATGCCTATAGATACATCAGTGATGGGAAGGGCAATGTCCGTGTGATGGCGAGCCAGCCGCGAAGCGAGAGCGGATATGGCAGAAACGAGTTCCATTATTTCTATCGCGCCGTTGGCGAGAATGACTGGCATGATCTGAGCAAAGTCATTGTTGAAGGCGGAGTTTCGTACGGCTTCTGGCCAGTTGCCGTGGATAGCGACAGGAATGTTGCCTACGGTTTCGATACGCAGGGAGACCACACCGCGCTCTTCCAGGTTTCTCTCGACGGCAGCAACGCCAAGTCAGTTGTCGTTGCCAGGGATGAAGCCGATGTCGACAGCCTCTTAAGGATTGGCCGATCACGCAGAATCATTGGGGTTAGCTATGCCACCGACTATCGGCACGCCGACTATTTCGATCAAAGGTATGCCAAGTTGAGCAAAGGGCTCAGGCAGGCTCTGGGAGGCGACAAGCAGATTGCAATTATCGATGCGGATGCAAACGAGAACAAGATGATTCTGTTTGCGTCGAATGACGTCGATCCCGGCAATTATTACATCTTTGACGATTCTACGAAGCAGCTCAGCCCGCTGCTACCAGCGCGACCCGAGCTTGCTGGTGTCAAGTTCGGTCACATGCAACCCGTCCGATTCCCGGCATCTGACGGCACGATGATTCCCGGATATCTCACTCTGCCTGCTGATAGTGACGGCAAGAATCTTCCGGCAATAGTGATGCCCCATGGCGGCCCTAGCTCCCGCGATGAATGGGGCTTCGACTGGCTGGTCCAATATTTTGCGAGTCAGGGCTTTGCCGTCCTGCAGCCCAATTATCGCGGATCTTCCGGTTATGGCGCAGACTGGTTTCAGAAGAACGGCTTCCAGTCTTGGGAAACGGCCATCGGCGACATTGATGACGCAGGAAGGTGGCTCGAAAAGGAAGGAATTGCAGCGCCTGGCAAGCTTGCCATTTTCGGTTGGTCATATGGCGGTTATGCGGCACTTCAATCTGCCGTAATGGAGCCAGGGCTATATAAGGCAGTTGTCTCTGTGGCCCCCGTCACTGATCTTGAACGACTGGTCAATGACGCCAGCCAGAGTGTCGACCGCCGATTGGTCGAGGATTTCGTCGGCCGAGGCCCGCATGTTGATGCTGGATCGCCTGCGAAACACGCCGATCGAATTGCCGTTCCGGTAATGCTGTTTCATGGCGATGCGGATACGAACGTCCTTGTCGGCCATTCGCGACTGATGAGGGATCGGCTGCAGAACGCCGGGAAGCAAGTCCGTTACGTTGAGTTCGAGGACTTGGCTCACTCACTGGATGACAAGGCGGCGCGCACGAAGTTGCTGAGCGAAAGCAACGCTTTCATCCGCAAGGCGCTCGACCTTCCAGATTAATCGAGCTGATAAGAAAAGGGCGGCCCCGCAGGACCGCCCTTTCGTATTCGGTTCTGGACCGGATCAGCGCGAGTAGAACTCGACGACCAGATTCGGTTCCATGGTAACCGGATAAGGCACTTCGTCCAGCTTCGGAACGCGAGTGAAAGTCACCTTGTCGTTGCCATCGGTTGCGACATAGTCGGGGATGTCACGCTCGGGCAGGCTCTGCGCCTCGATCACCAGCGCCATTTCCTTTGCCTTGCTGCCCAGGCTGATAACGTCACCCACATCGATGCGGCGCGACGGAATGTTGCACTTCACACCATTCACATAGATGTGGCCGTGGTTCACGATCTGACGAGCGGCGAAGACCGTCGGCGCGAACTTGGCGCGATAGACGATCATGTCCAGGCGACGCTCGAGCAGGCCGATCAGATTCTGGCCGGTATCACCCTTCATGCGGGTGGCATCGGTGTAGGTGCGCTTGAACTGCTTCTCGGTCACATCGCCGTAATAGCCCTTGAGCTTCTGCTTGGCGCGCAGCTGCAGACCGAAGTCGCTCACCTTGCCCTTGCGGCGCTGGCCATGCTGGCCCGGACCATAGGAACGCTTGTTGACCGGAGAGTTAGGACGACCCCAGATGTTTTCGCCCATCCGGCGGTCGAGTTTGTACTTGGCGCTCTTGCGCTTCGACATAAGTCGTATCCTTCAATTTGCTGTCGCCACCCCATTGGTGGCGCTTCAACCCGGCATCGCACCGCAAGGGCTGTTCCCTTACGCGGCCACCGCTTCACCGGGATGCGGGGCCAATTCGCGAAGCGCGCGCACTAGCAGGAATGCCGCGCGCGTCAAGGGTAGAGATGGGTGCTCGACAATGTGCATCAATGGCGGCAGGGGCCCCGCATGAGCGACGAACTCCCATTGCCAAACGACTGCACAACCATGGCGGAGGTCCGCCGCGGCGTCGACGCCACCGACCGCGAGCTAATTGCGCTGCTCGACCGGCGATTTGGATACATGCGCGCGGCAGCTCGGATCAAGCCGGAGCGGGGCATGGTACGCGACGAAGCGCGCAAGGCTCAGGTTATCGAGAACGCCTGCGCAGAAGCCGAACAACTTGGATTGCCTGGCGAAAAAATTACGCAATTCTGGGATATTCTGGTCGAAACTTCGATTGAATATGAACTTGCGCAGTGGGATCGTTTGCGATCTTGAAGCGTACCTCGCGATATTTGACTAGCGCGGGTTGGCTCCATGTTGGGTGCCTTGTTGCGCTTCACGCGCGCGGCGCAAATCACTCAGCGTACCCATGCCCTGGATATCGTCACTATCCGAACTTACCGTCCGACAAACCCTACGTGGGAAATTGCTTCCGGTAGGTGTTTCCATATGGCAGACCTTCTTGGGCTTCTTGGCTTCAACCGTAAGTTGGTCAGTAGTTGAATCAGTCTGCTGAGAATCGCTTGTTGCTGACTGTGGAGACTTGCTTGAGACGGCCGGGTCGATTGAAGTGTCAGCCTGAAACATTAGCGCAAGTGAAACGAGTCCTGGCACCGCAAGTGCGTTAATCAGGATGGTCATAGGGTGTAGTTCCAATCATTCTAACTCATTGATGGAACAATATTAAACTTTCTGGAAATTGTCCATCTTGCTCAAGGCTGGTCGCGCCTTTCCCGTTCGAGCGATGACAACACGCCGCGGAGTGTGCGAACCTGCAGATGATTCCAGCCAGGTTGTGTCAGCAGCGTGCGCAAGGTCTTGCGCGTGGCGTCGGCGCGGGCTTCCGGCATGAAATATCCCCTGGGCTCGAGCATCCGCTCAAGATGCTCGATCATCCCGTCGAGCTCTTCCTGGGGCGCGGGGGGAAGTTGTTCTTCCAGGGTCGGCTGTACAAGCGCTACGTGCTTTGACCATTCATAGGCACACAGGATCACCGCTTGGGCCAAATTGAGCGATCCGAACTCGGGGTTGATCGGAACGGTCACGATGGAACGGGCAAGGGCGACGTCCTCTGTCTCAAGCCCGGACGCTTCACGCCCGAACAGGATTGCGCTGCGCCCGTTCTGCCCAGCGATCTCGCGCGCGGTTTCCTCAGGCGTGACGACAGGTTTTGTCACACCTCGCTTGCGGACGGTTGACGCATAGACATGCGCACAATCTGCAACCGCCTCGGCCGTGGTCTCAAAAATCTTCGCCTCATCAAGCACGATATCGGCCCCTGCGGCAGCAGGTCCGGCGGAAGGATTGGGCCAGCCATCGCGCGGCGCGACGAGCCGCAGCTCCGTGAGTCCGAAATTGAGCATGGCCCGTGCGGCCTTGCCGATGTTCTCGCCCAATTGCGGACGAACAAGGACGATGATGGGCTGGCTGGCGCTCGTCACAGGCCTACTGACCCTTCGCCGCTTCCTGCACCGTGCTGGCGAATTCCTCAAAATCCCGGGCTTCGCTGAAGTCGCGATAGACACTGGCAAACCGGATATAGGCAACGCTGTCGATCTGGCGCAGGCCTTCCATCACCATCCCGCCGATGCGCGCGGTCGAAATCTCGACATCGCCTGCCGTTTCGACCTGCCTCTGAATGCCCGAGATGAGCTGGTCGAGACGCTCCTGATCGACACCGCGCTTGCGGCAAGCGAGGTTGATTGATTTTTCGAGCTTGGCGCGGTCGAAGGACTCGCGCCGATCGTCGCTCTTCACGACCACGATCTCACGAAGCTGCACGCGTTCGAATGTGGTGAAACGGGCACCGCAGCTCGAACATTGCCGCCTGCGCCGGATCGCAGTGTTGTCCTCTGTCGGGCGGCTGTCCTTTACCTGACTGTCATCATGAGCGCAGAAAGGGCAACGCATTCAGGGGCGAATCCGCTTGTAAAGCATGACACCTGCCCCGGCGATACCGCCGATCACAGGACCCACCACAGGGAGCATCCAACCTGCGGCGGCACCTACCGCCGCTCCTACCAAGACCGGCTTGGTCGAAGGGTGCTTCATGCCCTCCGAGGCAATTCCCTTCAGCTCGTTGGTCGCGTCCGGAATCAATTGATGGTCTTGATGTTTCGGCTCGTTGGGGTCGTGCGAAGACATGGTCCTGTTCCTTACATGCCCGGATAGACCGGGAAATCCGCGCACAATTCACTGACACGGCGGCGGACGCTCTCTTCCACCTGACCGTCACCTTCGGCGCCGTTGCGAGACATGCCATCAACCACTTCGGCGATCAGCGAGCCGACCTTGCGGAACTCTTCGGTGCCGAAGCCGCGTGTGGTGCCTGCTGGAGTGCCGAGGCGGATGCCGCTTGTCACGAACGGGCTGCGCGTGTCGTAGGGAATACCATTCTTGTTGCAGGTGAGCCAAGCCCGATCGAGACCCTTTTCGGCGTCTTTGCCGGTCACGTCCTTGGGCGTCAGGTCGACAAGCATGGAGTGGTTGTCTGTCCCGCCCGATACGATCCGCAATCCATTTTCCTCAAGACTGGCGGCAAGTGCCCGAGCATTCTCGACCACATTGGCGGCATAGGTCTTGAATTCGGGACGCAGGGCTTCGCGCAGTGCAACCGCCTTGGCCGCGATCACGTGCATCAGCGGGCCGCCTTGCAGACCGGGGAAAACCGCCATGTTGAGCGGCTTGGTCAGTTCCTCGTCATCCCACAGGATCACGCCCGAACGCGGGCCGCGCAGGCTCTTGTGCGTGGTGGTGGTGACGACATGCGCATGCGGGAAGGGCGAGGGGTGCGCGCCGCCTGCCACCAGGCCGGAGATGTGGCTCATGTCGACCATCAGGTATGCGCCAACTTCATCCGCGATCCGGCGGAACGCGGCAAAGTCCCAAACCCGCGAATAGGCCGTGCCGCCGGCGATGATGATCTTGGGCTTGTGCTCGCGCGCAATGGCCGCGACCTGCTCCATATCGATGCGCTCGTCATCCTTGCGCACGCCATAGGCGACCGGCTTGAACCATTTGCCGCTCATATTGACTGGCGACCCATGCGTCAGATGCCCGCCGGAGTTCAGATCGAGCCCCATGAAGGTATCGCCCGGATTCATCAGTGCCAGGAACACGGCCTGGTTCATCTGGCTACCTGAATTGGGCTGAACATTGGCAAAGTTACAGCCAAACAATTGCTTGGCGCGCTCAATTGCCAGTGTTTCGACCACATCGGCATAATCGCAGCCGCCATAATAGCGCTTGCCCGGATAGCCTTCGGCATATTTGTTGGTGAAGACGCTGCCAGTCGCTTCCAGAACGGCGCGGCTCGCGATGTTCTCGCTCGCGATCAGTTCGATCTTGTCTTGTTGCCGCTTGAGTTCCTTGCGGACGGCGGTGAAGACCTCGGGATCGGCTTCCTCGAGGGTGTCGGACCAGAAGCGCTGCATGGGCGCGGCGAGCGTATCGGTGGTCATGATCGGTGAGTGCTTTCAGAAATTGGGGTTGGAAAGTTTGTCTACACGGCGCTGGTGGCGACCGCCGCCGAACTCGGTTGAAAGGAATGCTGTGACGCAAGCCTTTGCCATGTCGACGCCGGTCAGGCGCGCGCCCATAGCAATGCAGTTCGCGTCATTGTGCTCGCGGCAAAGCGCGGCCGAAAGCGGTTCGGAAACTAGGGCACAGCGAACGGCGGGGTTTCGGTTGACGCTGATCGATATTCCAATGCCGCTGCCGCAAAGGGCGATACCGCGTTCAGCCGTACCGTCCGCGACGACGCTGGCAAGCTTGTAACCGAAGTCCGGATAGTCGACGCTGTCATGACTATCGGGGCCGAGGTCGGCAACTTCGTGGCCTTCCTCGATCAGCCACTCGCGCAGCTGGGTCTTGAGTTCGATCGCGGCATGGTCAGAGGCAATGGCAATACGCATGAGAGCCCCATAAAGAGATGGCCCGCCGATTGCCAGCGAGCCTTCCCAAAAATCACCAAACTAATGGCAAGAATTACTGATCGAGGAACGAGCGCATCTTGCGGCTGCGGCTTGGGTGTTTCAGCTTGCGCAGCGCCTTGGCCTCGATCTGGCGGATACGTTCGCGGGTGACCGAGAACTGCTGGCCCACTTCCTCCAGCGTGTGATCGGTGTTCATGCCGATGCCGAAACGCATACGCAACACGCGTTCCTCGCGCGGCGTAAGGCTGGCGAGCACGCGAGTGACGGTTTCCTTGAGATTCGCCTGAATTGCGGCGTCTACCGGAATGATTGCGTTCTTGTCTTCGATGAAATCGCCCAGATGCGAATCTTCCTCGTCGCCAATCGGTGTTTCCAGGCTGATTGGCTCCTTGGCGATCTTCATCACCTTGCGCACTTTTTCGAGCGGCATGGAAAGGCGTGCGGCCATTTCTTCCGGTGTCGGCTCGCGGCCTTCTTCATGCAGGAACTGGCGTGAAGTGCGAACCAGCTTGTTGATCGTCTCGATCATGTGGACCGGGATACGGATCGTACGCGCCTGATCGGCGATCGAGCGGGTGATCGCCTGCCTGATCCACCATGTGGCATAGGTGCTGAACTTGTAGCCGCGGCGGTATTCAAACTTGTCGACCGCCTTCATCAAGCCGATGTTGCCTTCCTGGATCAGATCGAGGAACTGCAACCCGCGGTTGGTGTATTTCTTGGCGATGGAGATCACCAGGCGAAGGTTTGCCTCCACCATTTCCTTCTTGGCGATGCGCGCTTCGCGCTCGCCCTTCTGCACCATGTTCACGATGCGGCGGAATTCAGGCAGGGACATGCCTGTCTGACTGGCGATGTCGGCAATCTCGGCGCGGATGCGTTCAATCGCATCGGCTTCCTTCTCTGCGAAGGCGGCCCACTTCTTGTCCTTCTTGGCATTCGCCGTGAGCCAGGTATCGTCCAGTTCGTTACCGACATAGGCCTTGAGGAAATCGATCCGCTTGACCTTGTGCCGCTCGGCGAGGCGCAGCATCTGGCCGCCAAGAGCCGTCAGTCGGCGGTTGAAGGCATAGAGATTGTCGACCAGGAATTCGATCTTGGTCGCATGGAACTGCACGCTCTCGACCTCGGCCGTCAGCTCTTCGCGCAGCTTCTCGTATCTCTTTTCCTTGGCGGAGGGGAACTCGTCGCCTGCGGCGAGAATATCGACCCGTTCGCCCTGAAGCTTCTCGAAACTCTTGAACAGCTTGGTGATCCGTTCGAACCGCTCGAGCGCGTCAGGCTTTAGCGCAGCTTCCATCTGCGCGAGCGACATGGTGTTGTCTTCTTCTTCGTCATCGTCGCGGCGACGCGAAGAACCCTCTTCGCCGTCTTCGTCTTCGCTCTCGTCCTCGTCCTCGACTTCGTCGTCATCGCGGATGGTGGGACCGGCGGTTTCCTCAGAGATCTCGCCGTCGTCATCGTCATCCTCGGCGCCTTCGGCCAGCTTGTCGGCAGGCGGCTCCTTGGAAAGCATGGCGTCGAGATCGAGAATCTCGCGCAGCTGCATGTCCTCGCTGTTGAGTGCTTCGGACCACTGGATGATGGCGTGGAAGGTGATCGGGCTTTCGCACAGGCCCATGATCATCATGTCGCGACCGGCTTCGATACGCTTGGCGATGGCGATTTCGCCTTCGCGGCTAAGCAGTTCGACAGCGCCCATCTCGCGCAGGTACATGCGCACGGGATCGTCGGTGCGCTCACCAGTGGTGGTCTTCTTCGCGGCGGTGGCTGTCGTTTTCTTGGCGCCTTTTTTGGCGTCGTCTTCGTCAACCGACATTTCTTCGACTTCGGCGTCCTGCTCGGCCTCAGCCTCGGCCTCTTCATCGTTTTCAACGATGTTCACGCCCATCTCGCTGATCGCGGACATTACATCCTCGATCTGCTCGCTCGACATCTGGTCTTGCGGCAAGGCTTCGTTGAGCTCGTCAACAGTGACGTAGCCCTTTTTCTTGGCCTTGGTGATGAGCTTCTTGATCGACGCTTCGTTGAGGTCGATCAGCGGTGCGTCGTCTTTATCGGCCGATTTAGCTTTCGATGCCATCTGCGTTCGTCAGTCCGTTTCCAAATCGGACACCGGCTCGTCAGCCGATGTGCGAATAATCTCCAACTCGGCCGCCGTTGCGGCCTTGCGTCGCCCGAATGTCTTCAGGCGTTCGTTCATCATGGCGAGCTGTTCGCGTAGCCGTGCCTGTTCGGCAAAAGCACCTTCAGGATCCTCGTCGAAACGTGCGGTGGCAGCCGCCATAGCGGATTCCAGCGCAGGTTTTTCAACCAGCAGCGAAACAGCTTCGGCCAATTCCTCGCGCGCATCTACCGGGTTGGAGCCTTCTCTCAGGAAAGCATAGCGATTTCGATCCGGTGGGGCAGGTAGGCCTTGCGCGACTGATATGGCTGTTCCTTCGCGCGAATCAAGCGTTTCCGACACCTCAAACAGAGATTCGACCAGTTCTGTGGTTTTCGGGTCGAGTCGTGCGAGCCTGCCGAGAGTCTCGGAATGCCTCGCAATCTCTTCCGGAAAGCGCAGGAAACCGTGGATTATGGCGCTGGTTAACGCATCGCGCGCGCCGCCTCGCAAGGCCCTGGCGAGCTTTGCCGCTGCCTCGCTAGACAGCGGCGTAATTGGCGCAACGCGCGGAGCGCCGCGCTTCCAATCGCGCTTTTCGCGTGGAGGGAAGGCGAAATCGGAGAATCGCTGGAGCAATTCGCGCTTGTAGAGCGCGCGGATATCCGGGTGCTGGATCGTGTCGGTATGGTCGATCAGCCGTTGCTTGAGGCCCGCCTTGTCTTCAGGTGTGCGCAACGGTTGTGCGTCGCGCTCGAACTGCCACAGCGTATCGAGGAGCGAAGCAGGCTCAACCAACAGAGCCTCCATTGCCTTCACGCCCTTCTGCTTGAGTAGATCGTCCGGATCGAGCCCGGCCGGCAGCCGCACAATCGAGAGGGTCTTGCCTGGGCGCAGCATGGGCAGGGCGCGCGCAATCGCACGCATCGCGGCGCGCTGGCCGGCATTATCGCCATCGAAACACAGCACCGGCGCATCGACCATCCGCCACAGCAGTTCGATCTGCGTCTCGGTCAGCGCGGTGCCGAGCGGAGCGACTGCATCTTCGATCCCGGCGTTGGCGAGCGCGATCACGTCCATGTAGCCTTCGACCACAACAAGGCGGTTCGTCTGGCGGCTAGCAGGTCCGGCGCGATGAAGATTGTAGAGCGTGCGCCCCTTGTCGAACAATGGCGTATCGGGCGAATTGAGATACTTCGCGACCCCGTCACGGCTCTCGAGGATACGGCCGCCAAAGGCGATCACTCGTCCGCGCGCATCCTGGATCGGCAGCATCAAGCGATCGCGGAAACGGTCGTAAGGGGCCTTGTCATCGACAGAGATCAGCAGCCCGCCTTCGACCAGCATCGGCTCTTCGAAACTGGACAGAGCGCCCTTCATCGCGACCTTGCTGTCTGGCGCATAGCCGAAGCCGAATTGCTCGACGATCCTGCGGCTGAACCCGCGCGTTCGAAGATATTCGCGTGCCTTGTTTCCGCCATCGTCATGGAGGTTCTCGACAAACCAGTTTTGCGCCGCCTCCATCACGTCGACAAGCGATGCACGCTTTTCCGCGCGTTGGGCCTCGCGCGGGTCGGGGCGGGGCACTTCCATCCCCGCTTCGGCGGCCAATTCCTTGACTGCATCCATGAAGGGCAGACCGCGCTGGTCGGTCATCCAGCGGATCACGTCGCCATGCGCGCCGCAGCCGAAGCAGTGATAAAAGCCTTTCTCGTCAGAGACGGTGAAGCTGGGCGTCTTCTCGTTGTGGAAGGGGCAGCAGGCTTTCCATTCGCGCCCCGCACGCTGGAGCTTGGTCGTGCGCATGATGACGCTCGAAAGCGTCACGCGCGCGCGCAATTCATCCAGCCATTGCGGAGATAGGGCCATGTGATTTCAATGCGCCGCACGGACGCACGTTTCAAGCGAAGCTGTGGACCAATCTGTGCGTGAACTCAGCTCAGAGCCGCTTTTACCAGCCCGCTGGCCAATCCCATGTCGAGCACGGCGCCGTGACGCTTCTTTAGTTCGCCCATGACGCGGCCCATATCCTTGATCGAATCGGCACCGATTTCGGCCTTCACGGCATCGATCGCGGCCCTGGTCTCGTCCTCACTCATCATCTGAGGGAGGAACTCCTCGATAACCGCCAACTCGCCCTTTTCCTGGTCGGCCAGTTCCTGACGCCCGCCATCTTCATACATGGTGATCGATTCGCGGCGCTGCTTGGCCATCTTCTGCAGCACCTCGATGACGAGATCGTCGTCATTGTCCGGCGCCTTGCCAGTGCGCGCTTCGATATCGCGGTCCTTGATCTTGGCGCCGATCAGGCGAAGCGCTGCGGTACGCGGCTTGTCGCCCGCTTTCATGGCAGTGATTGTGGCGGCTTTGATTTCGTCGCGCAGAGCTGTTTGGGGCATTGAATACGTATCCCTTGGTTTGGCTTTCGCGCGTCAGATAGGGATTGTGCCCCGATTAGTCGATATTTCCGTAATCGCGCAGTTGACGGGACATGGTCGGATGGCTAGCGGCTGAGACTTAGCGACATTGCTGGAAACCCAATCGAACGGAGCGCCAAAATGGCTTCTGCCGCCTCTACTCCTGCGCAGCCCAAGGGCGCGACGGGAGTCCTTGTTCTGGCCGATGGATCGGTGATCTGGGGTAAGGGATTCGGCGCGACTGGCGATGCGGTGGGCGAGGTGTGCTTCAACACCTCGATGACCGGCTATCAGGAAGTGATGACGGATCCCAGTTACGCCGGGCAGATCGTCACCTTCACCTTCCCGCATATCGGCAATGTCGGCGCGAACCCCGAGGATATCGAAAGCCAGGTGGAAGGCGCCGTGGGATGCGTGGTGCGCGAGGAAGTGACGGCGGCGAGCAATTTCCGCAGCCAGGAGACATTCACTCAATGGCTGGTCGAGAACGGCAAGATCGGTCTGTCGGGGGTCGATACGCGTGCGCTGACTCGCCGTATTCGCCTTTCTGGCGCGCCCAATGCGGTGATCGCGCATGAGCCGAGCGGCGAGTTCGATCTCGACACGCTGCTCGCCAAAGCGCAAGGCTGGCCCGGGCTGGAGGGAATGGACCTGGCGAAGGTCGTCACCCGCGATGCGCAAGAGGCTTGGACAGGCAGCTATTGGCAACTCGGGCATGGATACGGCGAGGCCGGGCAGGATGGCCGTCCGCATGTCATTGCGATTGACTATGGTGCGAAGGACAACATCTTCCGCAATCTCGTGAAGGCGGGCGCAAAGGTAACGGTGGTTCCTGCGAGGACCTCGCTGGAAGATGTGCTGGCGCTGGAGCCGGCGGGCGTGTTCCTATCGAACGGGCCGGGCGATCCGGCGGCGACGGGCGAATATGCCGTGCCGGTGATCAAGGGGCTTCTTGAACGCGATGTGCCGCTGTTCGGAATATGCCTCGGCCACCAGATGTTGGCGCTGGCGGCGGGGGCCAAGACGGTCAAGATGTTCCAGGGCCACCGCGGCGCCAACCATCCCGTGCAACGCGTGGGCGAGGGCTGGGGCGAGACGACGGGGCTCGTCGAGATTACCAGCATGAACCACGGATTCGCGGTCGATGCCGATACGCTCCCACCCGAAGTCGAGCAGACGCATGTTTCGCTGTTCGATGGGTCGAACTGCGGCATCAGCATCAAGGGCAAGCAGGCCTTCGGCGTGCAATACCACCCCGAAGCCAGCCCCGGCCCGCAGGACAGCTTCTACCTGTTCGAGAAGTTTGTGGGGATGTTGGGGTGAGTCCGCTGTTTGGAGGCATTATCACTGTCGCTATTGTCGTATTGGGTGCATTGGCAATTATGGTGAGTTTGCGAAGAAACTCGAGAATGATCGAAGCATTTGACGAGCCAGAGCTCGGTGAATTGTCAGCGTGTTTCGATAACCGACGGGTAGAGTGGGCCAAGAAGGAACTTGAGAAAAGAGGCTGGCGGTTCGTGGAGAGCACTCCCGCACCAAACTTTCGAGGCAAAACAATTGTTCTGTTTCACAAGACGGAATCCGGTGAACCCATCAAATCAATTCTCCATTTCTTGAATCGGAAACTCCAACTTCCGGTCGGAAAGTGGGAACTTTCTCGCGCTCCGAAAGGCGACGCTGACTAATGCCCAAACGTACTGACATCTCCTCGATCCTCGTCATTGGCGCTGGCCCGATCATCATCGGCCAGGCCTGCGAGTTCGATTATTCCGGCACACAGGCGATCAAGGCGTTGAAGGAAGAGGGGTACCGGGTGATCCTGGTGAACTCGAACCCGGCAACGATCATGACCGATCCCGAGTTCGCCGATGCGACCTATATCGAGCCGATCACGCCAAGATCATCGAGAAGGAACGGCCGGACGCGGTGCTGCCGACGATGGGCGGGCAGACTGCGCTCAACTGCGCGCTCGACCTCGCCAATATGGGCGTGCTCGAAAAGTTCGGCGTGACCATGATCGGCGCCAATGCGGATGCGATCGACAAGGCGGAGAACCGCCAGCGTTTCCGCGAGGCGATGGACAAGATCGGCCTCGAAAGCGCGCGCAGCGGCGTCGCCAACACCCTCGACGAAGCACATGCGGTGCTTGAGCGCACCGGGTTGCCCGCGATCATCCGCCCCAGCTTCACGCTCGGCGGCACGGGCGGCGGCATCGCCTATAACAAGGCCGAGTTCGAGCGCATCGTGCGCGAAGGGCTCGACGCATCGCCAACCACCGAAGTGCTGATCGAGGAATCGCTGCTCGGTTGGAAAGAATATGAGATGGAGGTCGTGCGCGATCGTGCCGACAACGCCATCATCATCTGCTCGATCGAGAATGTCGATGCGATGGGTGTTCACACCGGGGACTCGATCACCGTTGCCCCCGCGCTGACGTTGACCGACAAGGAATACCAGATCATGCGCAATGCCAGCATCGCTGTGCTGCGCGAGATCGGCGTCGAGACGGGCGGATCGAACGTGCAATTCGCGGTCAATCCGGCGGACGGCCGCCTGATCGTGATCGAGATGAACCCGCGCGTTTCGCGCAGTTCGGCGCTGGCCTCCAAGGCCACCGGCTTCCCCATCGCGCGCGTCGCAGCCAAGCTGGCGGTCGGCTACACGCTCGACGAGATCACCAACGAGATTACCGGCGCAACTCCGGCCAGCTTCGAGCCGACCATCGATTATGTCGTGACGAAGATCCCGCGCTTCGCCTTCGAAAAGTTCAAGGGTGCGAAGGCTGAGCTTGCCACTGCGATGAAATCCGTCGGCGAAGTCATGGCGATAGGCCGCAATTTCCAGGAAAGCGTGCAAAAGGCACTGCGCGGGCTGGAAACTGATCTCGACGGGTTCAACCGCGTGACCGAGCTGGAAGGGGTGGCGAAGGATGTTGTCACCGCCGCGCTCAGCAAGCGTACGCCTGACCGTCTGCTGAAGGTGGCGCAGGCATTCCGCGCCGGGCTGACGGTCGAGGAAATCCAGCCCATTACTGGTTACGATCCGTGGTTCCTGCGCCAGATCGAGCAGATCATCGAAGCGGAAAAGCGGGTTTCCGAGCATGGCCTGCCGAATGACGCGGCCGAGCTGCGCAAGCTCAAGGCGATGGGCTTTTCCGACAAACGCCTCGCCACGCTGGCAGTTCGTTCGGTCGGGGTCGCCGGTGGTCTTGCTGAAACGCAGGCGCGCCGCAGCGGTTTGCTGCACGATGCGCTCAAGGTCATGGCAGGGGCGACCAGCGAGGATGAAGTACGCGAATTGCGCGCCAAACTGGGCGTCCGCCCGGTATTCAAGCGGATCGACAGCTGCGCCGCCGAGTTCGAGGCAATCACGCCCTACATGTACTCGACCTATGAGGCCCCGACATTCGGTGAGCCTGAATGCGAAGCCGCACCGTCCGGTCGCAAGAAGATCGTGATCCTTGGTGGCGGGCCAAACCGGATCGGGCAGGGCATCGAGTTCGACTATTGCTGCGTCCACGCCTGCTTCGCGCTTGATGAGGTTGGCTATGAAACCATCATGGTCAACTGCAATCCGGAGACCGTATCGACCGATTACGATACGTCCGACCGGCTTTATTTCGAGCCGCTGACGGCGGAAGACGTGTTGGAAATCCTGCGGGTCGAACAGCAAAACGGCGAGTTGGTGGGCGTGATTGTGCAGTTCGGCGGGCAGACCCCGCTCAAGCTGGCACAGGCGCTGGAAGATGCGGGCATCCCGATTCTTGGTACTTCGCCAGATGCGATCGACCTTGCGGAAGATCGTGAACGCTTTGCCAAGCTGGTGGACAAGCTCAAGCTCAAGCAGCCGGACAATGGCATCGCCTATAGCCGCGACGAGGCCGCCGCCGTGGCCGCGCGGATCGGCTATCCGGTGCTGCTCCGCCCCAGCTACGTGCTGGGTGGCCGGGCGATGGAAATCGTCGATTCCGAAGCACAGCTCGATGACTATATCCGCACGGCGGTGAATGTATCGGGCGAAAGCCCGGTGCTGGTCGACCAATATCTCCGCGATGCGATCGAATGCGATGTCGATGCGCTTTGCGATGGCAGCGAAGTGCGCATCGCCGGCGTGATGCAGCATATCGAGGAGGCTGGTGTCCATTCGGGTGACAGCGCCTGCACCCTGCCGCCCTATTCGCTGCCGAAGAGCACGATCGAAGAGATGGAGCGCCAGGCTGAAGCTCTGGCCAAGGCGCTCAATGTCGTGGGCCTGATGAACGTCCAGTTCGCGGTGAAAGAGGGGCCGGACGGGCAGGAGGTCTATCTGATCGAGGTCAATCCGCGTGCAAGCCGCACGGTGCCATTTGTCGCCAAGGCTATCGGGCAGCCCGTGGCGAAGATTGCCGCGCGGGTGATGGCGGGCGAGAAGCTGGCTGCGTTCGAACCCTTCAAGCGTGACTTGCCTTACATGGCTGTGAAGGAAGCAGTGTTCCCGTTCACCCGCTTCCCCGGTTCAGATCCGGTACTTTCGCCCGAGATGAAATCGACCGGCGAAGTGATGGGAATCGACCGCGATTTCGACGCCGCATTCTTCAAGGCGCAGCTCGCGGCCGGCATGCTCCTGCCAAAGGGTGGAACAGCCTTCGTCTCGGTCAAGAATACCGACAAGGCGCATATCGTCCCGGCCGTTCGCCTGCTGGTCGAACAGGGGTTCGAAGTCATCGCCACGGGCGGCACGCAGGCCTATCTGGCCGAGCAAGGCCTGCCGGTCGAACGCGTGAACAAGGTGGCCGAAGGGCAGCCGCATATCGTGGACAAGATCATCGACGGAGAAATCGCGTTGATATTCAACACCACGGAGGGTTGGCAGAGCCTGCTGGACTCAAAATCGATCCGCGCATCGGCGCTGGAAGCCAAGGTGCCATACTATACGACAGCCGCCGCTTCGCTTGCTGCAGCAAACGCAATTCGTGCAGTAAATGCAAGTAAGCTTGAAGTCCGGTCGATGCAGGACTATTATAGCTGAACACGATCTGGCGTTTTCCCGACATTTCGACCTACTGAAGCCGCTTCGGCAGATGCGGTGCTGATCGAAATGACCCTCCATCCGGAGGGTATAGCGAAGGCGCGCCGAAGGAAGGTTAGGATGGCTACAATGGAAAAGGTTCCGATGCTGGCAGAGGGTTACGAGCGGTTGACCGCCGACCTCAAGGTGCTGCGCGCGGAACGCCCGAAAATTGTCGATGCGATCGAGGAAGCTCGCGCGCATGGCGACCTTTCGGAAAACGCCGAATACCACGCAGCGAAAGAGCGGCAGGGGCAGGTCGAAGCGCAGATCGCCGAGCTTGAGGACAAGGTCAGCCGCGCCCAGATCATCGATCCGGCCTCGCTTTCGGGCGACAAGGTAGTGTTCGGCGCTACGGTCACTTTGCTTGATGAAGACGACAAGCCGGTGAAGTACCAGATCGTTGGTCAGACCGAAGCTGATGCAGGCAAGGGACGGATTTCCTACAATTCGCCGATTGCCCGCGCGCTTATCAGCAAGCAGGTAGGCGACGAGATCGAGGTTACCGTTCCCTCAGGCGACAGGTTCTACCTGGTCGACAAGATCGAGTTCATCTGAATCGGGCAAGGCGTTCAGGTGAGCGCCTTCTCCATCGCGTAATTGTGGATCGCCACGCCGTCGAGATCGAAGTCCCGGCGGTGTGAAGCCGTGTATCCGGCGCGCTCGAACGCAGGCCGCGCCAGTTCGCTCGCTTCGGTGTAGAGACGGGTGATCCCGCTCGAACGTGCGTGCGCATCCGCCGCTTCCAGCAAACGGACCGCCAGCCCGCGCCGTGTGTGATCGGGGTGGCAATAGAGATGGTCGAGATGGCCGTCAGGCTCAAGCAGCGCATAGGCGACCGGATCATCATGGTCGTCGCTCGCCAGAATGATTGTCGCGCCGTCCGCCGCACGTTCACGAAATCGCTCAGCACGCGGGTGACGGGCCGACCATGCTGCGACCTGCTCCGGCGAATAGGCATGCGGGCCGATCGTTTCAATCGCGGAGCGGATCAC
Source organism: Altererythrobacter sp. (assembly GCF_050299635.1). NCBI lineage: Bacteria > Pseudomonadati > Pseudomonadota > Alphaproteobacteria > Sphingomonadales > Erythrobacteraceae > Altererythrobacter > Altererythrobacter sp. Next base: position 7,697 of record NZ_JBNKWF010000017.1, on the reverse strand, counting down.
CGTAGCCAAGGCTTCGGCATCCGCATCGCGGAAAGGGCGCAACACATATCGCATCACTGCCTCTGCCCTGACGTTCAATTGCCCGGCGTCAGCAACTTGTGCAGGTGGACGACAACATATTTCATCTCGGCATCGTCGACTGTACGCTGCGCATTGGCGCGCCAGGCATCGACTGCTTCTTCATAATTGCTGAATACGCCGACAACATGGATGCTTTCCGGGTCGAGAAATTCCAGCGTGCGCGGGTCCTTGACCCTGCCGCCCATAACCAGGTGGAGCAATTGTTTGGTTTCGGTTTCTTCCATCGAGGTGGCCTTTCTGTCCGGGGAGAGGAGATTGCCGCGCACATATAGATTGCGGCCAGACAGGCAAGCCCGGCGTGCATTAGGGGCCCGCAGTGTGGATCGCGCTAGCTGGTAAAATGGGTGCGCAGATCGCGAACGGCACGCTCTGTCTTGCGCGAGACCCTGCGTTTGGCCGAGCGGGTCCGGTCGGCGGCAGTACTGGCAAGATGGGCGGCCTCGCGTCGTACGGTGCGCCTCTTGTCATCAAGCGCATCGCCCAGGTCTTCCAGCTTGTCCTGGCCCTGGGTTGCTGCCTCTCCAGCTTTCTCCAGCATCGACACACCATAGGCGATCGCTGCATCGGCCACCAAGGTAGCGAGCTTGCCGCCGCGCCTGGTCAATTGACGGCCGGGCTTGGTCATGGCTCCAATCACAAGGCCGATTGCGATTGCGCCGCCCAGCGTCGCCAGCGGATGCTTCTTCACGAACTCCGTCGCGCTTTCGGCGGCATCACGAGCGGCCTCCGCCAGGTCGCGGGCCGCATGCCTGCGTTCACCGGCTTCGATCTTCTCGCGTAGTTCATCACGCTTGGCATCGGGGGTCATTCTTGCTTCCTTATTCCAGCGACCTGCACCGTCAGATGCCGCCGCTTATTCTTCCTGCCCGTATGTTTCGCCAACCTCAGGATCGCTTTCGATCAATTCCTCCTCATCGGCTGCGAATAGCGACAGGATAGGATTGCGAGCGAACCAAAGCACGACTGCGCCAAGCAAGGCCGCCAGCACGCCGCGATTGTTGTCTGCAGTATCGCCGGCGCGTTCCAACACGTCCTTCGCGCCTTCGCCGATATTGCCCAGCACCCGCTCACCAAGGCTCTTGCTGGTGAAGTCCTGCCTGAGCTGCGCGACATCGGCTTCGAGCAAGGCCCGCGCCGAGTTCCGTATCGCGCGATCTTCGCGCATTTGCTGCCGCAGATCGCTCATTGTCGATCACCCTTGGACGCATCACCTCTGAACGCGTCACCAATCTCGCGCGTATGGCGCCGCATCAAAAGCAGCATGATCGCAGCGCCAGCCAGCAGGACACCGGTGACGATAGCTGTGGCGCCCCATGCGGTTACATGGGGGGTGAGGGCGAAAAGCGCCCCCACGACCAGCCCGATCAGAGCAAGATGGACGAAACCAAGCGCGAAAAGCCCCAGCAGCGCGGCGGACTTGCCGCGATCGGCAGTAAAGGCCAGGCGCGATTTCTGGAACGCGAACTCGGCCTGGGCGTAGGTCTTGCCGTCATCGACGAAGGCGGCGATTTCGTCTGCCAGACCAGGGGGCGGGGTAGCGGGCACGCTCTCTTCAGCGGGCTGCTCAATCGAGCTCCCGTCGTCACTTTCCTGCCGTGCATCGGGCAGGTCTTCGTCCCGCATTGCCTACCCCCCTGAAGGTTTCACTTAGCCGCGCTTGCCAGTGAACATTCGCGCGAACAGGAAACCGACGATTGCGGCAATACCGATCGCTGTCCCCGGGCTCTTGCGAACAAACTCGCGCGCGTCCTCGCCAATCTCCTCAACGCTCTTGGCATCAAGCTTGGCAGAAGTTTCCTGCAGCGAACGCGATGCGCGGCGCGCATAGTCGCCATATTGCTCACCGAAACGGTTATCGAGTTCACCTGCCGTATCGGCCACGACCTTGCCGAGCGACGCGATCGCATCGCTTGCCTTGGCCTTGCCTTCGACAGCCAACTCACCAGCCTTGGTCTTGGCTTCCGCGCCGTAGGCTTTCGCTTCGGTCATCAATTCACCCCCTTTGCTACGGGCCTGTTCACGATAAGCGCCGGCGCGATCGCCGGCTTCAGCCTTCAATGCGGCTGCACCAGCCTTGGCTTCTTCGAGTGCGGCGTTGAAGCGGCTCTTGGCTTCTGCCTTGTTGTCTACGGTCTCTGTCACCTTGGTGGCCTCCTTCTTGGCTGCAGGCTTCCGCGGTTTGGCGGTCTTCTTGGCGGTAGTAGCGGCCTTTGCCATAATTTCGTCCTTTGCCGTCCGTGGCTACGTATTCTTCTAGCCAAACATCAAGTTTGGCCCACTTTGTTGCAACGCAACTTGCGCCTCAATGTTCCGGCGCATACAGGGCGCCGAACACTTCCTATTTGGTGGTGTCTTAACATATTACAACACCCAGATCCCGGAGCACTTCAAATGACCGCGATTATCGACATCCACGGCCGAGAAATTCTTGATAGCCGAGGCAACCCGACTGTGGAAGTCGATGTGCTACTGGAAGATGGCAGTTTCGGGCGGGCCGCAGTTCCTTCTGGCGCGTCAACCGGCGCGCATGAAGCGGTCGAGCTGCGCGACGGCGACAAGACCCGCTACAAGGGCAAGGGCGTGCTGAAGGCTGTCGATGCGGTCAATGGCGAGATTTCGGATTGCATCCTGGGTCTCGACGCCGAGGATCAGCGCGACATTGATCTGGCGATGATCGATCTCGACGGAACGCCCAACAAGGGCCGGATCGGTGCGAATGCGATCCTGGGTGTCAGCCTGGCGGTCGCCAAGGCTGCGGCGAATGCGCGCGGGCTTCCGCTCTATTCCTACCTTGGCGGGGTGGCCGCGCATGTCCTGCCGGTGCCGATGATGAACATCATCAACGGCGGCGAACATGCCGACAATCCGATCGATATCCAGGAATTCATGATCATGCCGATCGGGGCCGAAAGCCTTGCCGATGCCGTGCGCTGGGGTTCCGAGATATTCCACACGCTGAAGAGCGGTCTTTCGGCCAAGGGCCTTTCCACATCCGTTGGAGACGAGGGCGGATTCGCGCCCAATCTGGCCAGCACACGCGATGCGCTGGACTTCATCATGGCTTCGATCGAGCAGGCCGGTTTCACGCCGGGTGAGGACGTTGCACTGGCGCTCGATTGCGCCTCGACAGAATTCTTCGCCGATGGCCGCTATGACATGGCGGGCGAGGGTACTTCGCTGACCAGCGAAGAGATGGCTCGCTATCTCGCCGATCTTTGCGCCAGCTACCCGATCCGCTCGATTGAAGACGGGATGGGTGAAGACGATCTGGAAGGTTGGAAGATCCTGACAGACATGATCGGTGACAAGGTTCAGCTGGTGGGTGACGATCTGTTCGTGACCAACCCTGAACGGCTCGCGATGGGGATCGAGAAGGGCCTGGCCAACTCGCTGCTGGTCAAGGTCAACCAGATCGGTTCGCTGACCGAGACGCTGGCTGCGGTCGAGATGGCGCATCGGGCGGGCTACACCTCGGTGATGAGCCACCGTTCGGGCGAAACCGAGGATTCCACGATTGCCGATCTGGCGGTCGCTACCAATTGCGGGCAGATCAAGACTGGCTCGCTCGCCCGGTCCGATCGTTTGGCGAAGTACAACCAGCTTATCCGTATCGAGGAAGAGCTGGGCGCAAGTGCGCGCTATGCCGGATGCGACTGCTTCGGCCGCTTGTAAGGGGCAAGGTTTCAGCCTTCGGGCCGGCCGAATCCGACTTGGATCACATTTTCGGCGGAAGGCGGTTGTGGCGCCTTGAACGCCGCTCCCGTCGTATGTGAGATCGCGTCGAAATAGGCTTCCATCTGCGAAACGCCGCGACTGGACAGCCGCACGAGCACCCTGCGCTGGTCGAACAAATCCTGCTCCCGGATGATCAGCCCAAGGTCATACAGATCGCCCAATCGACGCAATGCCGTCGTCGGGGCTACGGCCGAGCCTATGCAGGCGCTGGAAACGGACACAGTCTTGCCGCTTGCGTATGCGACGTAGAGATCGAGCAGGATATCCCATGCGGGCTCCCGAAACAGCTCCGCATCTTCGAAGATTTCGGTGCGCTTGCGGCGCTCGTCATAGTAGCGCCGGGCGAGTTGGAGATAGCGCTCCTGGTGCGAATGCCCGTCCAAAGTGCGACCGTTGGGACTTGAGCTGCTTTCCAGACTTGCCTGGCGGACCTGCATGGCGAGGCGGGCCAATTGTTCGGCAATCGCGCTCAGTTTCGCCTGCTGCTCCATTTCGGATCGGATAGTGCACCGGTATGGAGCTGCTGCCTATCCGGGGAACTACCTAGGGTTTAAGCAAGGCGAGCTCGACTTTCCCATGGCCTCTGCGGATCAGGCCGATCTGTTCCGCCGCCGCTCGGCTCAGATCGATCATGCGGCCTCGCGCAAACGGTCCGCGATCATTGATCCTGACGACCACGGACCGACCATTTCGGGGATTGGTTACTCGGACCAGACTGCCGAAAGGCAAGGTGCGGTGCGCCGCCGTAAGCGCATTCATATCGAACCGTTCGCCGCTGGCGGTGCGACGGCCATGGAACTTGCGCCCATAATACGAAGCCATACCGCTACCGAGTTGTTGCCCGACCGTCTCGAACGGGATTTCCAGGCTGGTGATATCCACCGCACCGTCAACCGGGATATAGGCTGGAGGATCTTCGTCGAAGGGCGCGAACTCCAGCGCGAATCGTGGTTGCTGAACGCCTTCGGCATCCTCGGCCAGACTGGCCGAAGGGCCCGTCAGCAGGACTATCGGCACGATGGCATGGAGCCAAAGCCGCTGGTGGGGCAGAATCCGTCCCATCCCGATTTCATACCCTGTGACAAGTTAATGAAGCAAATTCGCGCCATGCGTCTCGGCTCGCAAATCGGGAAATACGGCGCAAGCGGTTGTTTTTGAGCGGTGAACCGCAAAGCAAATGGGGCCGGCATTGCTGCCGACCCCACTCTCACCAACGCGTGGGCTACTCTTCTGGCGAACCTTCCGAGGAGCACTTGGCGTCCGATGTCTCACCTCCAAACGGGTTGGAGGGTTTCGTCACCGGCGCTCGCGCCGGCATCCGGTTCCGTCTTTCGGTGGTTTCAGCTCTTCCAGGCCGAAGCCCTTCCGTGCCGCACCTTCCTTCCGGCGGTACCGAGACCAATCATCCATGATGGCTGTCTCTCTCAAGCGGACGGATTTGAACCGAAGCTCTCTTCCTTCCATCGATCGACTGCCGAACGATCAGCCTTTCCGGTAGAAATGCTATCGCGTTCTCCTCAAACAACCCGACTTGCTTCCAGCCTGAACTTTCCGCATGTCTGGTCTCAAAGCCCGCGTGGACAGTTTCCACCGCGTCGGAATTTCTTAAAACCTCTTAAAAATCAACTCGTTAGAGCCAGATTTCCAGGGAGGTTTTCGTCCCTTCCGATGTTTTGAGACTGCGCCGTAACGGTGAGTCGTTCAAGGTTGGCAAGGGCGACTTTTCCACTTTTCCCCAAATCGCTTGTGGACGAGAGTGGATAACTCAACAGCTCGTCGCAAAGATTTGGCGGCACCCAGAAACTCAGCCCCGATCGCGCTTCGCCAGCAGCTTCAAACGCGTCATTTCCTGTAATCGCGCTGCGCCAAAAGGCGTAGACGCAGGGCGTTGAGCTTGATGAAGCCTTCGGCATCCTTCTGGTCATAGGCGCCGGCATCGTCCTCAAAGGTCACATGCGCTTCCGAATAGAGCGAGTTCGCGCTCTTGCGGCCGACCACGCTGGCCAGCCCCTTGTAGAGCTTCATGCGCACGGTGCCTGAAACCTTTTCCTGACTGAGGTCGATCGCGGCCTGCAGCATCTCGCGTTCGGGCGCGAACCAGAAGCCGTTATAGATCAGCTCGGCATAGCGCGGCATCAGCTCGTCCTTCAGATGCGCCGCACCACGATCGAGCGTGATCTGCTCGATGCCCCGATGCGCGGCGACATAGATCGTGCCGCCCGGCGTTTCATACATGCCGCGGCTCTTCATGCCCACGAAGCGGTTCTCGACCAGGTCGAGCCTGCCGATGCCATGCTTGCGACCCAGCTCGTTGAGCGCTGTCAGCAGCGTAGCCGGGCTCATCGCTTCGCCATTCAGCGCAACGCCATCGCCCTTTTCAAAGTCGATCGTGACATATTCCGGCTCGTTCGGCGCGTCTTCCGGGTTCACCGTGCGCGAATAGACATAGTCGGGCGTCTCTTCCCACGGATCTTCCAGCACCTTGCCTTCAGAGGAAGTGTGGAGGAGGTTCGCGTCGCAGGAGAAGGGGCTTTCGCCGCGCTTGTCTTTGGGCACGGCGATCTGGTGCGCTTCAGCCCAGGCGATCAGCGAGGTGCGCGAGGTGAGGTCCCATTCGCGCCAGGGGGCAATCACCTTGATATCGGGATCGAGCGCATAGGCGCTGAGTTCGAAGCGCACCTGGTCATTGCCCTTGCCGGTCGCGCCATGGGCAACCGCATCGGCGCCCGTCTCATGCGCGATCTCGACCAGTCGCTTGGAGATCAGCGGACGCGCGATCGAGGTACCAAGCAGATAGTCGCCTTCATATTTCGCATTGGCGCGCATCATCGGGAAGACGAAGTCGCGCACGAATTCCTCGCGCAGATCCTCGATGAAGATGTGCTTGTCCGGGATGCCCATATTGCGCGCCTTGGCCCGCGCGGGTTCGATCTCTTCGCCCTGTCCCAGATCGGCGGTGAAGGTCACCACTTCATAGCCGCGCTCAACCTCAAGCCATTTGGCGATGACGGAAGTATCGAGGCCGCCGGAATAGGCGAGGACAACGCGTTTGATATCGGACATGGTTTCTACCCTGGAATTGCTGGCGCGCCGGTATCAGCGCAGGCGCGGCACTGCAATGAAGAACCGCTTTGGATGCGCCAAGCGGCATGGCGGTTCAGCGGCCGATTATCACCCCGCGAAATCCTACAGGATAGAACACATGGAACAGGGTCCAAAGGCAAAACCGCCATTGCGTGAACCTGGGTGCGAAAACTGTGACCCTTTGCCGCAAAGTGTAACTCTGGCGGGCGGAACTGTGACCCTGTTGAACGAATGTGTGACTGTACGGCGCGCGCAGTGTCAGCCTTGGGCGGCGCTGCGTGAAAGTTTCGATCTCGTCATGCTGAACTTGTTTCAGCATCCATTTCTCGGCCAGCGAAAACATTGCCTTTGGAGGAATGGACCCTGAAACTAGTTCAGGGTGACGCGGGTTTGGAAAGCTGGGGACGCAATCAAAGTTCATCCGCCGTTTCTACCGCGCGGTGTACGAGTAGGAAAATCCCGCCCCATTCGTCATTCCCGCGTCCTTCGACAGGCTCAGGATGAGCGGGAACCCAGCGAGATAAGTAACACACCGTCATTGCGAGGCGCGTTAGCGACGAAGCAATCCAGTGCCGCAGTCGGTGCGAATTGGATTCACGCAGAGAACGCGGAGAAGCAGAGTGCGCTGAGAGAGACTAAAATCAGGCAAGACCCCTCAGGCCTTTGCGTGAGGAATTAAATGCACTGTCACCGTAATTTGGTCACCGTAATTTGTCTCGGAACTCCGGGAATATGATTGTGCAGCCATCAGCACATATTCGGCTACCGTTATCATTCTTCTAACTCGCCTTTAGAAC
>NZ_JBNKWF010000016.1:0-81253 GCF_050299635.1 Altererythrobacter sp. | reverse complement strand
CTGCCCGTCGATTTCCGGCGCGTCGGCCTGACTGCGGCCAGTGGCGCCGATGTCGCCATCTTCGTCGGGCTCGCCAACTTCGTCGATGATGACGGGGATGGTCTTGCCGATCTTGCCTTGCAACTTGGCAGCGCTGATCCGTTCGGTCACTTCCATGATCCGTGCGTAGCGCTCTTCCTTCACTTCCTCGGGAACCGGATCGGGCAGGGCATTGGCCGCCGCGCCTTCGACGGGTTCGAAGCGGAAGGCTCCGACGCGGTCGAGCTGCGCTTCTTCCAGCCAGTCGAGCAGGTAGCGGAAATCCTCCTCGGTCTCGCCGGGAAAGCCGACCACGAAGCTGGAACGGATCGCGATGTCTGGGCAGATCGCCCGCCAGCTCTTGAGCCGTTCGAGCACCTTGGCTTCGTTCGCCGGTCGCTTCATCGCGCGAAGCACGGACGGGCTGGCGTGCTGGAACGGAATGTCGAGATAGGGCGTCAGCAGCCCCTCGGCCATCAGCGGGATGACCGCATCGACATGCGGATAGGGATAGACATAGTGCAGCCGAACCCACGGCACTTCGCCTTGCGGGGTGCGTAACTGGCCCAGTTCGCGCGCGAGGTCGGTCATATGCGCGCGGACGGGATGGCCCTTCCAATCGCGCTCCTCATGCCGGATATCGACGCCATAGGCCGATGTGTCCTGGCTGATGACGAGCAGTTCCTTCGTGCCCGCCGCGACCAGCTTTTCCGCTTCGCGCAGCACCGCATCGACCCGGCGGCTTGCGAGCTTTCCGCGCAAATGCGGGATAATGCAGAAGGCGCATGAGTGATTGCAGCCTTCGCTGATCTTCAGATAGCTGTAGTGGCGCGGAGTCAGCTTGATGTCGGGTTGAGGAACCAGGTCTACGAATGGGCCTTGCGAAGGCGGCGCGGCTTCGTGCACAGCCTCGACCACTTGCTCATATTGATGCGCGCCGGTCACCGCGAGGACTTGCGGATGCGCCTTGCGGATCGCGTCCGCCTCTTCGCCCATGCATCCGGTCACAATCACGCGGCCGTTTTCGGCAATCGCTTCGCCGATCGCGGCCAGGCTTTCTTCCTTGGCCGAATCGAGGAAACCGCAGGTGTTGACCAGCACTACGTCGGCGCCAGCATAGTCGGGGCTCATGGCATAGCCATCGGCGCGCAAGCGCGTGAGAATACGCTCGGAATCGACCAGCGCCTTGGGGCAGCCGAGGGAAACCATTCCGACCTTCTTCTGGTCGGGGAGGGTGGTGGTAGTGTTCATAATTGCGCGGCGCTCTACACCGTGGCGCCCGAATGCGCTACTTTTCTCGGCAGGATTGAGATCCGGGAGAGATAACCATGTTTGATGTCAATTGGTTGGCCATTGTTCTTGCCGCCGCAGCGGGCTTTGTGGTTGGCGGAATCTGGTATGGCCCGATCATGGGCAAAAAGTGGATGGGCGCGGTTGGCCTGTCCGAAGACCAGATCAAATCGGGCAATATGGGAGTGATCTATGGTGGGGCTTTCGCCTTCTCATTGATTGCGAGCTGGACGCTGGCGCATACATTCGCGAGCTATGCCAGCTACGGCGCCGAGCTGAGCGTGGTCGCGAAAGTCATGACTGCATTTGGCGCGGCATTGGGCTTCATTGTGCCAGCGATCGGGACGAATTACCTCTTCAGCCAGAAGAGCAAGGCGCTGTTCTTCATCGATGCCGGCTACTGGCTGCTATTCTACATCGCGATGGGGATGGTTCACGCGTACTTGCCCTGATCAGTCAATACCGTTGCCATTGGCCGTCGGAATGATTTCGACCACGATATCGCCGGGTTTCAGCGACTGGCATTCAGGCTCCCAGAACCCGAACATCTGACTGTCGCGATAGAGGCGAAGCCCGCGTCCGCCTGTACTTAGCTCTTCGATCGAACAGCCGCACTCTGCCTCGGTTACCATGCGCTCGACCAGTTGGACGCGGCCAGTCACCGATGCCAGGTCTGCCAGATAGTCGGCGATATGCTTGCCCCGCGCGCTGCCTGCCAGCAACAAACCGGTGAAGCGCACCGGATTGATGACATTGTCGGCGCCTGCCTGCCGCGCTAGCAATTCGTTGTCGCTGGCACGCACGACAACGCTGATGGGTACGCTGGGCGCCAGGTGGCGCACCGTCAGCACGATCAGAATGGACGTGTCGTCGCGTCCTGCCGAAACAAGCACGTTTTGGGCCTGACGTATGCGCACAGCTTCCAGCGTCTGATCGCGCGTTGCATCTGCGGCCATCACATTGCAGCCGATTTGCTCTGCCTGCGACAACCTCTCCTCACTTGGGTCGACGACCACAATGTTCTGCGGATCGGTGCCGCGCTCGATCAGTTCAACGACGCTTTCGGAACCGGACACGCCATAGCCCAGCACCACGATGTGATTGGACAGCTTCTCCTGGATGCGGGACATGCGGAACTTCTCCCAGCTACGCTTGATCAGAAAGTTATAGGCTGTGCCGACGAATATGAAGAGCACGGCGAAACGGACCGGCGTGACGATGACCGCTTCGACCAGCCGAGCACGGTCGCTGACCGGCGCAATGTCACCGAAGCCAGTGGTGGTGATCGAGATCATGGTGAAATAGACCACGTCGAGAAAGCTGACCTGGCCATCGAGATTGTCGACCAGCCCGTCGCGGTCCCAATAATGGATCAGCACCACCAGAAAGATCAGCGCCAGCGCCAGGCCCAGCCTGATGCTGAGATCCCCCCATACCGGGACCCTTACGGCACGCCGCAACGGCTGAAACTTCGGCCCGCGATAGCGCGGCGCCGGTCTGGTGCTGGACTTGGCTTGGCCTTGCTCGGTCACAGGCACCTGTGTGTCATTGCCCGAAGCAATCGGCAAGAGTGTCAAGCGTGGCGTGATGCGTAAGGTCGAGCTGGAGCGGTGTGACCGATACGCAGCCTTCCGCGATCGCTTCCAGATCAGTGCCGTGGTCGGGCGTGGTTTCGATCGCATCGAGCCCGAACCAGTAATAGCGTTGCCCGCGCGGATCGCGGCCTTCGACGATGGAGCCGCGCGAGTAATCGTGAAATCCCTGCCGTACCGCGCGAATCCCGCGCACTTGCCCGGCATCGAGCGCAGGGAAGTTCACGCTCACCAGTGTGCGCGGCTCGAACGGCGTGTTCAGCAGCGGGTCGATCACGCGCGGTCCCCAATGGCGCGCGGCTGAGAAACGGTCGCCCGATGGCGGGCGCTCCTGCGTCATGACCTGGCTCAGCGCGATCGAACGGATGCCCGCCAGAGCGCCTTCCATGGCGGCAGAGACGGTGCCCGAATAGGTGATATCGTCACCCAGATTGGCACCTGCATTTACGCCGGAAAGGATCAGGTCGGGTTCGCCGTCCATCACCATCTTGAGCCCGATCGAGATGGCATCGGTGGGCGTGCCGGTGATCGAGAAGCGCCGTTCGCCATGCTTGCGCAGCCGCACCGGCATGGACAGCGTTAGCGAATGGCCCGCTCCGGTCTGGTTTTCGGATGGAGCCGCTACCCACACATCGTCGCTCAGCTGGTGCGCGATCTCCTCCAGCACTTCCAGCCCGGGGGCATGGATGCCATCGTCATTGGTAACGAGGATACGCATCGGCTCTACGGCTCCAGCCTGGTCAGTCCGCCCATATAGGGCTGCAGAACTTCGGGAATTGCTACGCTGCCGTCTTCCTGCTGGTAATTCTCAAGCACCGCCACCAGCGTGCGCCCGACCGCGAGGCCGGACCCGTTGAGCGTGTGGACGAAGGCGGTCTTCTTTTCGCCTTCCGGTCGATAGCGCGCATTCATCCGCCGCGCCTGGAAATCGCCGGTGTTGGAGCACGAACTGATCTCGCGATAGGCGCCCTGGCCTGGCAACCATACCTCGAGATCGTATGTCTTGCGCGCTCCGAAGCCCATGTCGCCGGTGCATAGCAGAACCTTGCGATAGGGAAGCTCAAGCGCGCGCAGAATCGCCTCCGCCGCTTCAGTCATCCGCTCGTGTTCGGCTTCGCTGTCTTCCGGGCGGGTGACGCTGACCAGCTCGCACTTTTCGAACTGGTGCTGGCGAATGAAACCGCGCGTATCCTTGCCCGCCGCGCCGGCTTCGCTGCGGAAACACAGCGTCAGCGCGGTCATGCGCATCGGCAGCGCGGCATCCTCGAGTATTTGGCCCATGACCGAGCTGGTCAGGCTGACCTCGGAAGTCGGTATCAGCCAGCGATCGTCGGTTGTACGGAAGCTATCCTCGGCGAATTTGGGCAGCTTGTCGGTGCCATACATGGCCACGTCGCGCACCAGCACCGGCGGATTGCATTCGCTGTAGCCGTAATCCTGCGTATTGCGGTCGAGCATGAATTGCCCGATTGCGCGGTGCAGACGCGCCATGCCGCCACGCAGGAAAGTGAAGCGCGCGCCCGAGATATTCGCGCCCGTCTCGAAATCCATCCCCAGCGCGGGGCCGATATCGGCGTGCTCTTTGGGCTCGAAAGCAAACTCGCGTTTCGTGCCCCATTGCGAAACTTCGACATTGTCACTTTCGTCCTCGCCCACTGGAACGTCATGCGCCGGCATGTTGGGTAGGATGGCGAGCAGGTCACTGAGCTGCTTGTCTGCCGCGCGTGCCGTTTCCTCCAGCGCGGGCAAGGTTTCCTTCAGCTCGGCGACCTCGGCCTTGAGCGCCTCGGCGGTTTCCGTGTCGCCTTTGCCCATCGCCTGGCCGATCGCCTTGGAGGCTTCATTGCGGCGGTTCTGTGCCTCCTGAAGCTGAGTCGCCGAAGCCCGACGGACCTCGTCGGCTTCGATCAGATGGGCTGCGGCCGGTTCCGCTCCGCGCTTGGCCAATGCCGCGTCGAAAGCCTCCGGATTCTCACGGATGAAGCGAATATCGTGCATGGGACGCGCCTATGCCCGCTGCGCGCGGTAAATGCCAGACTCCTGCTGATGAATATTCGCCGGGCCCTTGCATCCCATGCCTGAGCGGTTAGGGGTCGAGGCGGGTTGCGGGAAACCGCGTTTATTGAAGGGTTTGGGGGCGCAGATTGACGCAGGCAGCAGCACAACCCCCGCAACGCACGCCCTTTATCTCCCTGCTCAACCGCACCATTGCCAGTGGCCGCCTGATCGGGGCAATGCGCCCGCCCTACCTAGACCGCGACTCTATGCTCGAAAGCGCAAGCCGCGAAGCCGGGCTCGACGATTTTGGCGATCGCTGGTTCGAAGCACCAATGGATGTACTGCTCGATGCGCTCAAGAGCGAAGCGCGGCTCAATGCTGCGGGCGAGCTAACCGCCTTTGTTCAATTCCGCCATGTGCTGCGCGACCGGCTTCTGGCGCAGATGTGGTTCAAGCGGCACCCGGAGATTCTGGAACGCGCCATCGCTCGCCCGGTTGTGATCGTCGGGCCGATGCGATCGGGCACCACGCGGCTCCACCGACTGCTCGCCAGCGACCGGCGCTTCTCGCACATGCGGAGCTTCGAAACGATCAGCCCGGTGCCTCGGCCCGGATTCGAGCAAGTATTGGCGGGCGAACAGCGTGACTTTCGCCCGGTGCTGGCACGGCGGATCATGCGGGTTGCGCGGCTGGCCAATCCGCGCACGCTCTCCATCCACCCTACCGGGCCTTATGAGCCGGAGGAGGAATTGGGCCTTCTGGTCGCCAGCATGTGGGGCATGAAGCATGAGGCGCAGTGGCAGGTGCCAGGCTATGGCCGCTGGTGCGAGGAGCAGGACGCCACACCCGCCTATAGCTATCTCGCCGATCTGTTGCGGTTGGTCGGCTGGTCGCAGCAAGTCTCTTCGATCCGTCCATGGATTCTCAAGACGCCGCAACACATGATGGACCTGCCCGCCTTGCTCAAGGTATTCCCCGACGCGCGGCTGATCTTCACCCATCGCGATCCGCAGGCGGTGGTCGGCAGCGCGGCCTCGCTCGCCTGGAACCAGACGATCCTCTATTCGGACGAAGTTTGCCCGAAGCGGGTGGGGCGCGAATGGCTGCGCAAGACGGAGCTGCTGATCGAACGTATGCGAAATGCCCGCGACTCCATTCCACGCGATCGCATGATCGACGTGCAGTATGACGACATGGAGCGCGACTGGCGCGGCACGATGGAGCGCATCTATCGTTTTCTCGGCCTCGATATCAAACCTGCCGTCCCGGCGATGGAGGATTACCTTGAGCGCGCCAAGGCACTCAAACGTCATCCGCATCACTACAGCCTCGAGCAGTTCGGGCTGAGCGCGGGCGAGGTGGGCGAACGACTGGGCGATTATGTGCGCACCTATGACATCCCGACCGAGGATGACATCGGCCACTATCATGTCCAGCGGCGGGCGAGCCAGGCCTAGCCTCTCCTTCGCTTGAGGAGTTGTTGTTCCGGCTCGGCCGTGGCGTCGCGCTTCTTGGCACCGCGAAAGAAATTGATGGCTTGCGCCCAGGTCATGCTGCGGTGCAATAGGCGCGCATGAAGATCGCCATCGTCGATGAAAGCGCCAGCCGCGCCTCGATTATCGAGGACGGGCTTTTGCCGCTTGAAGACAGCGAAATCTTCGTGCTGACCCAGCGTGAGGGTCTGCTCGCCCGCATGGCGGAGATCGATCCCGACATCGTGCTGATGGATCTCGGCAACCCGTCGCGTGACGTGCTGGAGGAATATTTTGCCGTCAGCCGCGCGCTTTCACGACCGATCGCCATGTTCGTCGACGAAGCGGATGATGACACGATTGCCGCTTCGATCGATGCCGGCGTGTCGGCCTATGTGGTCGACGGCCTCGCCGCGAACCGTATTCGCCCATTGCTCGATCTGGCAATCAAGCGCTTCAATGCCTTCTCGCGCCTCCAGGCCGATCTTGCCGAGGCGCAGGGCAAGCTGGCGGAACGACATTCAATTGACAGGGCCAAGCGCATCCTGATGGACAGCAAGGGTGTGAGCGAGCCCGAGGCCTATGCCGAATTGCGGCGCAAGGCGATGTCATCCAACCGCCGAATTGCGGACATTGCCGAAGCGCTCGTCACGGCACACGATCTTCTGGGGGAGGGGAAATGAGCGAAGAACTGACCATCGGCTTCCTTCCGCTTGTCGATGCCTGCTTGCCGATTCTCGCGCATGAGCATGGCTTCGCCGAGGAAGAGGGGCTCTCGCTCCGTTTCGTGCGCGATGTCAGTTGGGCCACGGTGCTCGACCGGCTGCTCTATGGCCATACCGATGCAGCCCATTTGGTGGCGCCGCTCGCCATTGCGACGACTTTGGGACGCGGACGGCCCGCACAGCCGCTCAGCGCGCCCTTCGCTCTTGGGCTAAACGGCAACGCAATCTCTTTCCGTTCCAAGCTGGCCGCGCGCTTGCTGACGCCGGGAGAGTTGGGCGACCCGGTCATACTGGGGACTGCTCTCAAGCAAGAGGTAGCAAGGCTGGCGGGAGAGGGGCGGCGGCTGCGTTTCGGCGTGGTGCACCGCTATTCGAGCCACAACTACAAGCTGCGCTATTGGCTGGCCGGTTGCGGCATTGCGCCCGATCGCGATGTGGATATCGTCACGGTCGCTCCGCCCTTCGTATGCGACGCACTGAAGTCCGGCGAGATCGACGGGGCTTGCGTGGGCGAGCCATGGAACAGCGTGGCGGTGGATCGCGGCGTTGGCAACATTGTCCTTGCCACGGCGCAGATCTGGCTGCGCGGCGTGGAAAAGGTCATGGCCATGCGCGAGCCGGTGATGGAGGATCGGCGACCCGCCGTCGAAGCGCTGATTCGCGCCATGCGCAAGGCCGGGGCACACTTCATCGATCCCGCCAATTGGGAAGAGAATGCGGCTATCCTGGCTAGGCCGGAATATGTCGATCAGGATGCCAGGCTGATCCTTGGAGCCATTTCCGACCGGCTGGTGCTGACGCAAGGTGCAGCGCCCGTCCATTATGCCGATTTCATGTTCCAGCACAGCGAAGCCGCGAACTTCCCTTGGGTAAGCCAGGCCGAATGGCTCTACACCCAAATGGTCCGCTGGGAGGGGATGGATTATAGTGTCGAAGAAGCAACACGGGCGGCCCGTGTGTTCCGTCCGGATGTATACCGCACTGCACTAAAAGGGACCGATGACCCATTACCTGGGGCTAATTCAAAGGTCGAAGGAAGTGTTGCCAACCCTCTCCAGGTGACGACGCAGCAGGGCAATATCACATTGGCCGCAAACACTTTTTTTGATGGCCGTAGCTTCGATCCGGAGCGTGCGCAGGAGTATCTTGCAAGCTTGCCGTGACACGGATTTTTTTGTGCAGTGCAAAAAGTCCCTTTACGTAAGCCTGTCGAATCAGTTACACAGTAAAGCGATTGAGGGGGTCCGCCCGACGCAGGGTGATCACCGCCGCCTCGAACAAAACTGAAAACCAAGTGGCAACGTCGCCGCCCGATCTGGCTCTTCCGGAGTCGAATCGAGGCGGCTTTTTTGTTTTGTCTTTTGAGCAAGGAACGGACGCGAATGAAAAAGTTTGTGGGGATTCAATTCGACCGGCGCGGAGTTGTGGCAGCGATGCTGGCGGGGCTTGCCCTCGCAGGTTGCGGCAGCAGTCCCGATGAAGGCGGTGAGACGGTTGCGGCTGCCGTTCTCGATGGTCAGGTCGAAAAGCCCAGCCTGAAGTTCGGCTTCATCAAGCTGACCGATATGGCCCCGCTCGCGATTGCCAAGGAGAAGGGCTTCTTCGCGGAAGAAGGCCTCAACGTCACGCTCGAGCCGCAGGCGAACTGGAAGGTTCTGCTCGACGGCGTGATCGGCGGCCAGCTCGACGGGGCACATATGCTCGCCGGCCAGCCGCTCGCCGCGACCATCGGTTATGGTACCAAGGCAGACCTGATCGCTCCGCTCAGCATGGACCTCAACGGTAACGCGATCACCCTGTCGAACAAGGTGTGGAACCAGATCAAGGGTGACCTGCCCAAGGGCCCGGACGGCAAGATCAAGCATCCGATTTCCGCCGACGCGCTGAAGCCGGTCGTCGCCAGCTTCGCCGAGCAGGGCAAACCGTTCAACATGGGCATGGTCTTCCCGGTCAGCACGCATAATTACGAGCTGCGTTACTGGCTCGCCGCGGGTGGGCTGAACCCCGGCTACTACACCGCGGGTGATGTCGGCGGCACTGTCGACGCGGAAGTGAAGCTTTCCGTCACGCCTCCGCCGCAGATGCCCGCAACGCTGGAGGCTGGCACGATCGAGGGCTATTGCGTCGGTGAACCCTGGAACCAGGCCGCCGTATTCAAGAAGATCGGCGTTCCGGTCATCACCGATGACGAGATCTGGCACGACAATCCTGAGAAAGTCTTCGGCCTGCGCAAGGATTTCGCGGAGAAATACCCGGCCACGACAGCTGCCGTCCTGCGCGCCATGATCAAGGCGCAGCAATGGCTCGATGCCGACAATGGCGCCAACCGTGCCGAAGCGGTGAAGATCCTCAGCCAGCCCAACTATGTCGGCGCCGATGAGGAAGTGATCGCCGCGTCCATGACCGGCAAGTTTACCTTCGAGCCGGGCGATACGCGCGAAGCGAAAGGCTTCAATATCTTCTTCGACAAGTTTGCGGGCTATCCCTACTACTCCGACGCCATCTGGTATCTCTCGCAGATGCGCCGCTGGGGCCAGATCGCCGAGGACAAGAGCGACGACTGGTACTTCGACACCGCCAAGGCCGTCTATCGCCCCGACCTCTATCTCGCTGCGGCCAAGAAGCTGGTCGAAGATGGCGTGATCCCGGCGGAGAGCGTGCCTGAGACGGACGGTTTCCGCGCCCCGCAGTCCGAGTTCATCGACGGCATCACTTACGATGGCAAGGCGCCCAACGCCTATCTCGCCAAGTTCCCGATCGGCCTCAAGCAGGGCCAGAAAGTGACCGCAGCAGGGGTCAGCGGAAGCTGATCCCCGCCCGGAAAAAACAAGGAATCTCGCCAATGGCCACCCTCTTTGCAGAACCCGAATTGACGGACGAGCAGGCAACCACTCCAGCCGGTGCACCACCGGCTGGAGATGTCGCCAAGCCGGACACGGCAACTCCCGGCAAAGGCTCAAGTGGAGCCGCAAGCGCACCGCCAGTAATCGTGGAGAAGCTGCGCAATGTAGCGAAGGGTATGCTCGCTCCGCTTCTGGGAATCCTGGCGTTCATCGGGCTGTGGGCGGTCCTCGCTCCTCAGGTCGATACTTCGCTGGGGGCTTTGCCCGGACCGGCAGAGGTGGCGGAACAGGGCATTGCGCTGTTTGATGAATGGGTTGCCGCGGAAGAGGCGGAGGACCAGTTCTATGTCGAACAGGATGCCCGCAATGAAGCCGCCATTGCAGCCGGTAATCCGGCAGCGGTGCGGGACTTCGAATATGCCGGCCCGCCGACTTTCCTCGACCAGATCTTCACCTCGCTGAAGACGGTGGCGCTGGGCTTTATCCTGGCGACACTCGTGGCGGTGCCGATCGGCCTGTTGGCCGGGCTCTCGCCAGCTTTCAACGCTGCGATCAATCCGCTGGTGCAGATCATGAAGCCTGTCAGCCCGCTGGCCTGGCTGCCGATCGTTACCATGGTGATCTCCGCCATGATCACCAGCGCCGATCCGATGTTGCCCAAGGCCTTCGTGATCTCAGCGCTGGTGGTGATGCTGTGCTCGCTCTGGCCGACGCTCATCAACACGGCGGTGGGAACAAGCAGCATCGACAAGGACCTGCTCAATGTCGGACGCGTGCTCAAGCTGGGTTTCTTCGCCAAGCTGACAAGGCTCGTCCTTCCGGCCAGCCTGCCCTACATCTTCACCGGTATGCGTCTGTCGCTGGGCGTGGGCTGGATGGTTCTGATCGCGGCGGAAATGCTGGCGCAGAATCCTGGGTTGGGCAAATTCGTGTGGGACGAGTTCCAGAACGGCTCCAGCCAATCGCTCGCCCGCATCATGTTCGCAGTGATCGTGATCGGCCTGATCGGCTTCCTGCTCGACCGCATGATGATGGCGCTGCAGTCGCTGGCATCCAAGAACCACACCTTGTGAGGAACATGGGCATGAGCGACCAACCGATCCTGTCCCTGCGCGGCGTCAGCAAATCCTACACGGGCAAGACGGGTGACACCACCCACGTGCTCGACGGCATCGGGCTGGATGTTCGTGAAGGCGAGTTCATCGCCATCCTGGGCTTTTCCGGCGCAGGCAAGACGACCTTGATTTCAACTATCGCCGGTCTGGTTGAACCGGATGCGGGCGAAATTCTGCTGCGCGGGGAGCCAATAAACGGTCCCGACAAGGACCGGGGGTTGGTGTTCCAGTCCTATTCGCTGTTCCCTTGGCTTACCGTGCAGCAGAACGTCGCCCTGGCGGTGGATGCGGTCCACAAGGATCGCAGCAAGTCCGAGCGTGCCGCACTTGTGCGCCAGAAGATCGAGCTGGTTGGGCTTGGCCATGCAATGGACCGCAAGCCGGCGCAGCTTTCGGGAGGGATGCGGCAACGTGTGGCCGTGGCCCGTGCCTTGGCGATGGAGCCCGAGATCCTGCTGCTGGACGAGCCGCTCTCCGCGCTTGATGCGCTCACCCGCGCCAAGCTGCAGGACGAGATCGAGCGTATCCGCAAGGAGGAAAAGCGCACGATCATCCTGGTTACCAATGATGTGGACGAGGCGCTGCTGCTGGCGGACCGCGTGGCAGTCCTCACGCCCGCTCCGGCGGCCACAATCGGCCAGGTCTTTGAGGTGGACGTGGCCCGCCCGCGCGATCGCGAGGCAGTGAATGACGATGCGCATTTCCAGTCCCTGCGCAAACAGATCGTTTCCTATCTCGGCGTGCTGAACGACGAGGTCGGATCGGTCGGCGACAGCGAGGTCGACCTGCCGGCGATCACGCCGCTCGATCTCGCGCCCGAGAAGAAGGACCGGCTGCCCAAGGCCTATCGCGATGCTGCGCGCAGCGCGGTGAAGGACCGCTATCTGGAGTTCTTCAAGCTCGACAAGGTCTATCCAACGCCCAAGGGGCCGCTGAAAGTGGTGGAGGATTTCAACCTCATCATGCAACGCGGCGAGTTCGTTTCGCTGATCGGACATTCGGGCTGCGGCAAATCGACCGTGCTGACCATGGCTGCCGGGCTCAACGAAATCAGCGGGGGCGGCATCGTGCTCGACAACCGCGAAATCGACATTGCCGGGCCGGACAAGGCCGTGGTGTTCCAGGCTCCGAGCCTGATGCCCTGGCTGACTGCGCGCGAGAACGTCTCGCTCGGTGTCGAGCGCGTCTATCCCCACGCTGGCAAGGGCGAGCGGCGCGACATCGTGGATTACTACCTCGACCGGGTCGGGCTTGGCGATGCCAAGGACAAGATGGCAGCCGAAATGTCGAATGGCATGCGCCAGCGTGTCGGCATTGCGCGGGCCTTCGCGCTATCGCCCAAGCTGCTGCTGCTCGACGAGCCCTTTGGTATGCTCGACAGCCTGACACGGTGGGATCTGCAGGACGTGCTGACCGAGGTGTGGAACCGCACCAAGGTCACCGCGATCATGGTCACGCACGATGTCGATGAAGCCATCCTGCTGGCTGACCGCGTGGTGATGATGACCAATGGCCCGCAGGCCACCATCGGCAAGATCCTGGAGGTCGATCTGCCGCGCCCGCGCGACCGCAAGGCGCTGCTCGATCATCCGAAATTCTATCAATACCGGCAGGAGGTGCTGCACTTCCTGGCGGAATACGATCACGGTCCGGCGGCCAAGGCTGCCTGACCATTTGGGAGAGGAACCGGGGCGGCAAAGGCGTCGTACCACGGTCAATCAGTTCTCCCGGCCGCAAGCGTGCGGCCGGTTCAATCCAGCGGGCAACGGCGCTCGCCTCCAGTCTTTCAAACGAAGCGGGCGCTCAGCCCGCCAGGGAGGTATTCATGCGCCATACTATCTATCTGCTTGCTGCTGCATCGACGGTTGCCCTTGCCACGCCGGCATTTGCGAAAACGGGTGATCCGGTCGAGATCAGCGAAGGTGTCACGCTCGATCCGATGATGAACTTCCGCCTTCGCTACGAAGGCGTGGATCAGGACAATGCAGCGGGTGACGCCAATGCTGTCACCGCGCGTCTGCGGGCCGGGCTGGAACTGAAGGCCGATGGCTTTTTCGTCATGGCCGAAGGCGAAGGCACGCTGGCTATCGGCACTCACTACAACGACACGATCCCCGGCAATGGGGTGGAGCCATATTCGGTCGTGGCCGATCCTGACAATGTCGAGCTCAACCGTGTTGCAATCGGCTACAAGAAGGGCGGCTATGGCGTAACGGTCGGCCGCCAGCGGATCATCCTCGACAATGCGCGGTTCGTCGGCAATGTCGGCTGGCGCCAGAACGAGCAGACTTTCGATGCGGTACGAGGGCAGGCCAAGATCGGGCCGATATCGCTCGATGCGACCTATTCTAACAGCCAGCGCACGATCTTCGGCGTAGACAGCCCCAACGAGCATTTCGATGGCGACATCATGCTGCTCAACGGTGGCGCAAAGAGCGGCCCCGTCAACTTCAAGGCATTCGCCTATCTGATCGATTACGACACGCGGATCGCCTTCTCGAGCCAGACCTACGGTCTGCTTGCCAACGGATCGGTCCCGCTGGGAGCTGGCAAGGTCGACTTTCTTTTGAGTTACGCCCACCAATCGAGCTACCGGAGCAATCCGACAACCTACAGCGCCGTCTATATGAATGCCGAACTGGGGGGCTCGATCGCCGGGTTTTCGCTGAAAGCTGGTTTCGAGGAACTCGGTAGTGATGGAGGTGTCGCCGCCTTCCAGACGCCACTAGCGACCCTGCACGCCTTCAACGGCTGGGCCGACACTTTCCTGACCACGCCCACCAGTGGGTTGCGCGACTATTACGTGTCCGCCGGCAAGAGCTTCAAGCTCAAGGCGCTGCCGGGCCTCAAGGCCGGCGTGACCTACCACAAGTTCAAAAGCGACGTTGGCGGCTTCGACTACGGCGAAGAGTGGGATGCCGTGCTCGGCTTCAAGCTCGGCTCGATCGGCCTGCTGGCGAAATACGCGAACTACGACGCCGACACATTCGGCGTCGATACCGAGAAATTCTGGCTCCAGGCCGAATACAGCTTCTGACGAAAGGGGGTTTCACATGTCCTATCTTGCTCCAAGCGAATTTGTGACGAAGCTCGTCGATGCAGGCGAGTCCAAGATCTTCATGTCGACCAAGGACACGTTGATCCGGGCCTATATGGCGGGCGCAACGCTGGCACTGGCGGCTGCATTCGCGGTCACGATCAACGTCCAGACCGGCCAGCCACTGGCGGGCGCGGTCCTGTTCCCGGTCGGGTTCTGTATCCTATACCTGCTCGGCTATGACCTTTTGACCGGTGTTTTCATGCTCTGCCCGCTGGCAGTGTGGGACAAACGGCCCGGCTGCACATGGAACGGCGTGTTGCGAAACTGGGGGCTCGTGTTCATCGGCAACTTTGCCGGGGCGCTGACCACTGCGGTGATGATGGCAATCTACTTCACCTATGGCTTCCAGACCGATCCAAGCCCGGTTGGGGCGAAACTGGCCGGTGTCGGCGTGGCGCGTACGCTGGGCTACGAGCAATATGGCGCAGCGGGCTGGATGACGATCTTCGTGCGCGGCATGCTCTGCAACTGGATGGTTTCGACCGGGGTCGTGGGTGCGCAGGTTTCGACCAGCGTCACCGGCAAGGTTCTGGCCATGTGGATGCCGATCATGCTGTTCTTCTACATGGTATTTGAACACTCGATCGTGAACATGTTCCTGTTCCCGACCGCACTGATGATGGGTGGTGAGTTCACCGTCGGCGATTATTTCCTCTGGAACGAGATTCCGACTGTACTTGGCAACCTGTTCGGTGGCCTGCTGTTCACGGGGCTGATGCTCTATTCGACGCACTACAAGACGTCGAAGAGCCGCAAGCCTGCGGATCTCAAGGTTGCCGCATAAGGCCGCAACAAGCTTTGGCGAGGGGGAGGCGGTCGCGCATGGCGCGGGCGCCTCTTCCGCCAGGCTTCTGTCCGTTACCCTCGGGCAATATTCCACCGCCGGGACCAAGGCGGAAAACCAGGATTTTCACGGCAGTCTTCAGCCTGACGGTTCAGACCTCGCGGCCAAGGGTATCGCGGTTGCGCTGGCAGACGGCATCAGCACCAGCAGGTTGGGCGCCGCCGCGGCAGAAACCGCGGTCAAGAGCTTCCTGACCGACTATTATTGCACCTCGCCTGCCTGGTCGGTGCAGACTTCGGCCGAGCGGGTCATCGCCGCAACCAATGGCTGGATGCATGCGCAGAATGCAGCGTCGGGCAGGGTCAGCGACGAGACGCGCGAAGCGGGGCTGATCTGCACTCTATCCGCATTGGTGCTGAAATCGCGCAGCGCGCATATCTTCCATGTCGGGGACAGCCGCGTGGCGCGCATCACCGCCAGCGCAGTCGAACCGCTTACCGAAGCCCATCGCATCTCGGTTGGGGGAGGGGAAAGCTATCTCGCCCGCGCGCTGGGCATGAACCGCCATGTCGAGATCGACCATTGCCGGGTGCCCGTCGAGGTGGGGGACATGTTTCTGCTCACCAGCGATGGCGTTCACGAAGTGCTGCCTGTTGCGGCTGTGCTGCGGATCATGCGCGAATGCGGCGATCTCGATCAGGCGGCCAGGGCGCTGTGCGAGGCTGCACTGGCGGCAGGCAGCACGGACAATCTCACCGCGCAGCTCGTGCGGATCGAAAGCCTGCCCAAGGGCGAGCTGGACGATCTGCTGGATTCAGGAGCGCAGCTTGTGCCAGCTCCTCTGCTCAAGGCGGGCGACAGCTTTGAAGGCTACATGGTGCTGCGTCAGCTCCACGCCAGCGCGCGCAGCCATGTCTATCTCGCGCGCGATGAGGCCGACGGAGCGCGCGTGGTGCTCAAGGTGCCTTCGACCGAACATGCGCAGGATTCGCGCCAGCTTGCCGCGCTGCAACTGGAAGAATGGGCGATGCAGCGGCTCTCGCACCAGAACCTGCTGCGCGCGGCGCCCGTGCACGGCCATCGCCGCCATCTCTTCACCGCCACCGAATTCGTCGAAGGGCAGTCGCTGGTGGAATGGATCGCCGATCATCCGCAGCCCGATCTTGCCAAGGTGCGTGACATCGTGCGCCAGATCGCCAGCGGGCTTCTCGCCATGCATCGGCGCGAGATGGTCCACCGTGACCTCAGGCCACACAACGTGCTGATCGACGAGGACGGCACGGTGAAGATCATCGATTTCGGCTCGGTTGCCGTCGCGGGCGTGCGCGAGATCGCTCCGCCTGCGGAAGGCGAGGCGGCCTATGCCGGTACGCTGCAATATAGCGCGCCCGAACTCTATCGCGGAATGCCTGCGGGTCCGGCGAGCGATCTCTATTCGCTTGGCACTATCGCTTATCAGCTGCTGACCGGCGCTTTGCCCTATGGGTCGAAGCTGCCTTCGGTTGCAACACAGGGGAAGGGGCGGATGCCGCGCTACATTCCCGCCACCACGCTCAATCCCGATGTGCCCGAATGGATGGACGCGGCAATTGCCAAGGCGGTGCATCCCGATCCCGCGCGCCGTTACGAGGAATTGAGCGAGTTCACCTATGATCTGGCGCATCCCAACTCGGGTTTGGCGTCCCCTGAACCCCTGCCCCTGCTCTCTCGCGGCAGCGCAGAGTTCTGGCGCATCATTGCCGGTTTGCTGACGCTCGCGCTCGCCATCTCGATCTTCACCCGCCCCGATCTCTGACCCGAAAGGAGCCACTGCCATGATGACCAAAGCCGATGTGACCACCATGATCCGCACCAAGATGCGCGAGGACGGTGTCAAATGGGCCGATATCGCCGCCGCTGCAGGACTGAGCGAAGTCTTCGTCACCAGCGCCTGTCTGGGCATGAATTCGCTGCTGCCCGAAACGGCGGGCAAAGTGGTCGATTTCCTCGGCTTGCCAGCGGAGGCGGCCGTGGTGCTGGCCGAATACCCGACCAAGACCTTCCCCCAGACGATCCCGACCGATCCCTGCATCTACCGCTGGTATGAAATCACTGGTGTCTTCGGCGAGGCGTTCAAGGAATTGGTGCAGGAGAAATTCGGCGACGGCATCATGAGCGCCATCGACTTCGACATGGAGATCGAGCGCGTCCCGCATGAGAAGGGCGACCGCGTGCAAGTGGTGATGAGCGGCAAGTTCCTGCCCTACAAGAGCTGGTGACAAACCCGCCTCATGTTGTGTTGCAGTGCAAAAAAATCTTGCCGCATCGCACTCGAATCGGTAAATAGAGGGCAATTCACGGCTTTCCCGCCCATTGTGGGGCGAATTCGGTAGCCGGGACGTAAACAGCACAACGTGGCAAAGGTGCCGCCAGTCAGCCCTCCGGGGCACGACTTGGCGGCTTTTTTGTGTGCGTTGTCCGAATGGGAAACAGGACGAATGAACGCACCTGCGAATTTCGAAACGGCGCAAGCGGCGACGCGCGAAAGACTGGTCGTGGTCGGCAATGGCATGGCCGGTTGCCGCGCGGTCGAGGAAATCCTCGAACGCGATGCCGAGCGCTATGACATTGTGATCTTCGGCGCCGAGCCGCGCGTCAATTACAACCGGATCATGCTTTCTCCCGTGTTGGCGGGCGAGAAGACATTCGACGAGATCGTGATCAACAGCGCCGAATGGTACGAGGAACACGGCATAAAGCTGATTTCCGGCGATCCGGTGGTGCACATCGATCGCGAAGCACGGCAGGTGGTTACGCGTGAGGGCAAGGTCGAGAGTTTCGACAAGCTTCTGATCGCGACCGGATCCGATCCGTTCGTCATTCCCGTCCCCGGCTCCGATCTGCCCGGCGTGGTGACGTTCCGCGACCTGGACGATGTCGACAAGATGCTCGCTGCTGCCGAACGTGGCGGCAATGCGGTGGTGATCGGCGGCGGTCTGCTCGGCCTTGAAGCAGCTCACGGCCTCAGCTTGCGGGGTATGCAGGTGACTGTGCTGCACCTGATGCCGACGCTGATGGAGCGACAGCTCGACGAAGCGGCTGGCTGGCTGCTGAAGCAGGAACTGGAAAGCCGCGGCCAGACAATCCTGACCGGTGCCGATACCGAAGCGATTCTCGATTCCGATGGCCCTGACGGAAAACACGTCAGTGGCGTAAGGCTCAAGGACGGCACCGAAATCCCGGCGGATATCGTCGTGATGGCGGTGGGCATTCGGCCCAACACTCAGCTCGCCAAGTCGGCTGGCCTCGATGTCGAACGCGGCATCATGGTCGACGACCACATGGTTACATCGGATCCTTCGATCATGGCGGTGGGCGAGTGCGTGCAGCATCGCGGCCAATGTTATGGCCTGGTCGCCCCGCTGTGGGAAATGTGCCGCGCGCTTGCCGACCATGCCGTGGGCGAACCTTCGGGATATGAAGGATCGGTCACATCGACCAAGCTCAAGGTCAGCGGGATCGATCTCTTTTCCGCTGGCGATTTCGCAGGCGGCGAGGATTGCGAGGATATCGTCATGCGCGACGCCTCGCGCGGCGTCTACAAACGCGTGATTGTGCGCGAGGGCAAGCTGGTCGGTGCGGTGCTCTATGGCGATACCGCCGACGGAAACTGGTATTTCGACCTGCTCAAGAAGGAAGAGGACGTCTCCGACATTCGGGAGGCGCTGATCTTCGGCCAGGCTTTCGCGTCCGGGGGTGCGCTGGCGGACCCTAATGCGGCCGTTGCTGCCCTTTCCGACGATGCGGAAATCTGTGGTTGCAACGGCGTTTCCAAGGGTCAGGTCGTCGCCTGCATCGGTGGGGGGGCGCATAGCCTCGACGCCGTGCGTTCGGGCTGCAAGGCGTCTGCCAGCTGCGGCAGCTGCACCAATCTGGTTGAAAGCCTGCTTGCCATCACGCTGGGCGACGATGCGGTCGAAAGCGGCCCCAAGACGCTCTGCAAATGCACCAGCTTCACGCATGACGACGTGCGCCGCCTGATCCTTGAGAAGGAGCTCAAGGAAATGCCGCAGGTGATGCAGGAACTGCACTGGACCACGCCTGATGGCTGTTCTTCATGCCGCCCCGCGCTCAACTACTACCTGCTGTGCGCCTGGCCGGGCGAGTATGAGGATGACGAGCGCAGCCGCTACGTCAACGAGCGCCTGCACGCCAATATCCAGAAGGACGGCACCTATTCGGTCGTGCCGCGATTCTTCGGCGGCCTCACCAATCCCAAGGAACTGCGCGCGATCGCCGATGTGGTCGAGAAATATGATGCGCCGATGGTCAAGGTGACCGGCGGCCAGCGGCTCGACATCTTCGGCATCAAGAAGGAAGACCTGCCCGCAGTCTGGGCCGATCTCAACGCGGCAGGGATGGTCTCGGGCCATGCTTACGGCAAGGCGCTGCGGACGGTGAAAACCTGCGTCGGTTCCGAATGGTGTCGCTTCGGCACGCAGGATTCGACCGGGCTGGGGGTCAAGCTCGAGCAGCTGACCTGGGGCAGCTACATGCCGCACAAGTTCAAGATGGCGGTCAGCGGCTGCCCGCGCAATTGCGCCGAAGCGACGATCAAGGACTTCGGCGTGGTCTGCGTCGATAGCGGATACGAGCTGCATGTCGGCGGAAATGGCGGCATCCATGTCCGCGCCACCGACCTCTTGTGCAAGGTCGAGACCGAGGAAGAGGCGATGGAGATCTGCATCGCTTTCATTCAGCTCTACCGCGAAGATGCGCATTACCTCGAACGCACCGCCCCCTGGCTTGAGCGCAAGGGGCTCGACTGGATCAAGGCGCAATTGTTCGACGATCCCGAAGCGATCGGGAACCTCGCCGCGCGCTTCCGCCTGTCGCAGAAATATTGGCAGGTCGATCCCTGGGCTGGTCGCGCTGCCGGCGCGCATAAATCGCTGCACAGTCACCTCGCCGAGGTGCGCCCCCTGCAATTGGAGAATGCATGATGTCCGAACCTATCGGAACCTGGCTCGATATCGGCCCGACGACCCAGATCGAACCCGGCACCGCGCGCACACTGCCGGTTGTCGGCGGCGAGGAAATCGCCGTGTTTCACACCATGCGCGGCGAGTTCTACGCCTTGGTCAACAAGTGCCCGCACAAGCAAGGGCCGCTCAGCCAGGGCATCATGCATGGCGACAGCGTCTCTTGTCCGCTGCACAATTGGCGTATTTCGCTGAAGAGCGGCGAAGCGCTGGGCGACGATGTGGGTTGTACGCCAACCATTCCGGTCAAGGTCGATGCCGGACGGCTCTACCTGCTACGCGAGGCCGTTCTGCCGGGAAAGCAAGTAGCGCCGGCGACGGCAGCACCGTTGGCGGCGTGAGGCACTGAGTTGAAACCGGTCCGCACAACCTGTGCCTATTGCGGGGTCGGCTGCGGCATTTCCGCCCGCCGCACCGGCCCGCGCAGCTTGCAGATCGAAGGCGACAAGGTTCATCCGGCCAATCGCGGCGCGCTCTGTTCCAAGGGCACGCATCTGGGTGAAACGGTCGGTCTGGAAGGGCGCTTGCTCCATCCGATGATGGGCGATGCGCAGGTGAGCTGGGACCGGGCGCTGGATGAAGTGGCTGGCCGTATGCGCAGCTGCATCGAACGGCACGGGCCGGACAGCGTGGCCTTTTATGTTTCCGGTCAGTGCCTGACTGAAGACTATTACGTAGCCAACAAGCTGGCCAAGGGCTTCATCGGCACCGGAAATATCGACACCAATTCGCGGCTTTGCATGTCGAGTGCGGTCGCGGCTCATAACCGCGCCTTCGGCGAGGACGTGGTGCCATGTTCCTATGACGATCTCGACTGCGCGGATCTGATCCTGCTGGTGGGATCGAACACCGCCTGGTGCCACCCGGTAATCTGGCAGCGGATCGAACGCGCGCGCGAGAGGCGCGGCGCAAAATTGGTGGTGATCGATCCGCGCAAGACGGAAACCGCCGAGCAGGCCGATCTGCATATTGCGATCGACCCCGATGGCGATGTGGCACTGTTCAATGCGCTGCTGGGCGAAATGTTCGAACGCGGCGTGATCGACGAGGCATTCCTGGCAGAGCGCTGCAGGATACCCGCCCGGTTCTGGGAGTCGCTTGAAGTCGATGCGGGCATTGCGCCTGAACAGTTCAACCGGCTTGCCGAAATGGTCGCGGCGAATGAACGTATGATTACCCTGTTCAGCCAGGGCGCCAACCAGTCCGTGGGCGGCACGGACAAGGGCAATGCGATCACCAATCTGCATCTCGCTACGGGCAGGATCAACCGCCATGGGGCAGGGCCATTCTCTATCACCGGCCAGCCCAATGCGATGGGCGGACGCGAGGTGGGTGGCCTGGCCAATATGCTCGCTTGCCATCTGGGCTTTTCGGAAAATGAGCGGGCCGATGTCGCCAGCTTCTGGGGCACGGGCAATCTCTGCACCGGCCCAGGCCTGAAAGCGGTGGACATGTTCCGCGCGGTGCATGACGGGCGGATCAAATTCCTGTGGGTCATGGCTACCAATCCGGCGGTATCCATGCCCGATGCCGGCTTCGTGCGCGAAGCGCTGGCGAAATGCGAAACGCTGGTCGTCTCCGATGTGATAGCTGAGACCGATACGGCGCGGTTCGCCGACATTCGCCTGCCTGCGCTCGGCTGGGGGGAGAAGGACGGGACCGTCACCAATTCCGAACGGCGCGTCAGCCGCCAGCGCGCGCTGCTCGATGCACCGGGCGAGGCGCGGGCCGATTGGAACGTGTTGTGCGACGTGGCGCGGCGGCTGGGGCACGAAGAAGCCTTCGCGTTCGCGAACTCTGCCGCGATCTTCCGCGAGTTTGCGGCGATGACCGCTCTGGCGGGCAAGCATGGCAAGCTGCTCGATCTCACCGAATGGGCCGATTGCAGCGATGCCGAATATGACGGCATGGCCCCGTTCCAATGGGGCGGCGCGCATCCATTTGGGCAAGGGTTCTCCACGGATGACGGCAAGGCCAACCTGATCTGCGTCGAGCCACCCGCTCCGCGTGCGGCCGATGCGCAATTCCCGCTCCGGCTCAATACAGGCCGCTATCGCGACCAGTGGCACACCATGACGCGCACGGGGCTGAGCGCGAAGCTTGCCACGCACCGGCGCGAACCGCTGGTCGAAGTGAATCCTGAGGACGCATCGCGATTCGGGCTTGAGGAAGGCGGGCTCGCCCGGGTCGAGACGGCGCAAGGTGCCAGCATCTTCCGCGTTGCTGTGACAGGCAGCCAGCGCAAGGGCGCGATCTTCACGCCGATCCACTGGACCGAAGCGATGAGCGCGGGCGGCGGGACCGGCAGGTTGGCGCAGTCGCTGACTGATCCGGTTTCCGGCCAGCCCGGTTTCAAGAATACGCCCGTTTGTATTGTCGCCTACAAGCCGGAATGGCGGGCATTCCTCATCACGCGTGAGCCAATTCAGCCGCAAACTTCCTACTGGACGCGCTCAAGAATCGAGAATGGCTGGCTGATCGAACTGGCCGGAGAGGGAGCCGCCGATATCGATGCTTTGCTGCCCGCGGGAACGCGCAGTGAAGCGAGCGATTTGGAGCGCGGCATGCGGCGCATTGCTGTTGGCGACGCGGAGGGGACTCTGGTCGCTGCCCTGTTCGTAACGCGCAATGGCGTGCTCCCTTCACGGGACTGGATCGCGGGCCAACTAGGCGAAGCCGCGGCCACGCCGCCCGAATGGCTTGCAGGCAGGCCGTCCGTTCCGATGCCCGACAAAGGGCCAATCGTGTGCATCTGCCTCGACATCGGCGAACAGCAAATCCTCAAGGCAATCAATGATGAGGCTTGCGACATCGCTTCGGTCAGCAATTGCACCAAGGCGGGCACCAATTGCGGCAGCTGCCGCCCGCTCATCGCACGGCTGATCGGGGAAGCGCGCGCGCATATGCAGGAGGCTGCACAATGAGTGAGTTCGAAGCTGGAAGCGTGTGGCTGGTGGGTGCGGGGCCGGGCGATCCCGACCTCCTGACCCGCAAGGCAGAGCGGCTGATCCGTGCGGCCAGCGTGCTCTTTCACGATGCTTTGGTTGGTCCTCGCGTGCTCGACCTGGTGCCGCCACATGTCAGGCTGGTTTCCGTTGGCAAGCGGTCGGGCCGCCATTCGAAAGACCAGAAATCGATCGACCGGCTGATCGTCGAAGCGGCACTTGCCGGCGAGCGCGTTGTGCGGCTGAAAGGCGGCGATCCGGCTATCTTCGGCCGTGCGACCGAGGAACTCGATGCCTGCCGTGCGGCGGGCGTGCCGGTCCGCATCTGTCCCGGCATCACGGCGGCCAGCGCAGCGGCGGCGGGACTGGGGGCTTCGCTTACCTTGCGCGGTCTTGCACGCAAGCTCACTTTCGTCACCGCCCATGCCCGGGCTGGCGAAGCGCTAGATCTCGATTGGGCTGCGCTGGCCGATCCGCAGGCAACGCTGGCGATCTACATGGGCAAGAAAGCCGCGCCCGAAGTGGCGAAGAACCTCCTCGGACATGGCCTATCGCCGGATACGCCGATTGCACTGGTGGAAAATGCCAGCCTTCCGCAAGAGCGCAGACTGCGCACCACTTTGGGCCTGCTTCCGCTGACAGCGCGCTCCGCCCTTGGAGATGGCCCCGCGCTGATCCTGATTGGCGAGGCCCTGCGCGATCGTGGTGAAGTGGTGAACCGATATTCCGAAAATTCATTGACCCGTCGCGAGGGAAGCAGGACCTGACCTTTCGGCGCGCCGATCCGGGACAGGATCGTGGCCTGATATCTCCTTCAACGGGTTGAATTTTCTGCGCGGTTGAAGCGCGTGTACCACTTGTAGAAAATTCGCGGATTCGCCGGTCGATCTCGCCGGTTGACTTGCGTGGCTCGATGCGACCACATCGACCGGGCTTGACGCTATGTGATCGCGATGTGATGATAGCGCTACCAAAAAGCGATGGAGGTTTGGAAGTTCCCATGACATTCGACGGCAGCATCATTGTCGGTGCAGATTGTATCAAGACCGAAGCGACGTTTGCTGCGTTCGATCCGGCAGCCAATGCCGAGTTGCCAATTCGCTTTTCGGAGGCAAATACCGAGCATGTCGCACAGGCCTGTGCTCTCGCTGCCGAGGCCAGTGAACCGTTCGCGTCGCTGCAGCCGGGCGCGCGCGCCGATTTTCTCGAATCGGTAGCCGCAGCGATCGAATCGATCGGTGATCTGCTGATCGAGACGGCGATGAGCGAATCGGGCTTGCCGCAGGCGCGCCTGATGGGCGAGCGTGGCAGGACCTGTGGCCAACTGCGCCTGTTCGCCAGCGAAGTGCGCGCGGGCTACTGGCTGGATGTAACTATCGACGAAGCTTTGCCCGATCGCGAACCGCTTCCGCGGCCCGATGTGCGGCGTGCAAACAAGGCGCTTGGGCCGGTCGCTGTGTTCGGCGCATCGAATTTTCCGCTGGCGTTCTCGGTTGCAGGCGGTGACACCGCCAGCGCCCTCGCAGCGGGTTGCCCGGTTGTGGTGAAAGGCCATCCCGCGCACCCAGGCACGGGTGAACTGGTGGCCCGTGCGATTCAGTCCGCGGTCGAGTCCAGCGGGCTACCCGAAGGGGTGTTCTCCTATCTTCCCGGCACGACCAAGGAACTTGGCGGCGCGTTGGTCGCCGATCCGCGCATCAAGGCGGTTGGCTTCACAGGCTCGCGTGCGGGCGGTCTTGCGCTCGCCGAAATCGCGGCGAATCGCGAAGAACCGATCCCGGTCTATGCCGAGATGAGTGCAATCAATCCTGTCGTCCTGCTCCCCGGCGCTTTGGCGGATCGCGGAGCGGGCATCGGCAAGGATTTCATCGGATCGCTGACCATGGGCGCCGGGCAGTTCTGCACCAATCCTGGCCTGGTCGTCGCGATAGAAGGTGAGGGGCTGGACGAGTTCCTTGCGGCCGCGAGTGACGCGATTGCGGAAAGCGCTGCGCAGGTCATGCTGACGCCAGGCATCTGTGCTGCCTATGGCGCCGGAGTCGGCGCGTTGCAGGGCAATGCGTCGGTCCGCGAAGTGGGGCGGGGCAGCAGCGGCGGCGATAATAGCTGTCAGGCTGCGCTGTTCGAAGTCGATGCGGAAGCCTTCCTCGCTGACGCGAGCCTCGGCGCAGAGGTCTTCGGCAGCTCTTCGCTGGTCGTGCGCTGTGCAAGCGCAGGGGCTATGCGCCGCGTCATCCAGAGCCTCGAAGGGCAGCTGACCGGAACTATCCATATGACGGACGAGGATTCCGAATTGGCAGCCAGCGTCGTCGAGGCACTGAGCGCCAGGGTCGGGCGCGTGTTGGTGAACGGATGGCCGACCGGCGTCGAGGTTTGCCACGCAATGGTCCACGGTGGGCCGTTCCCTGCGACCAGCGATTCGCGGACAACATCTGTCGGCACGCTTGCCATGATGCGCTTCGTGCGGCCGGTCTGCTACCAGAACATGCCGGATCGCTTGCGGCCTGCGGCACTGCAAGACGCGAACCCATGGGGTCTGCCGCGCCGTGTCAATGGTGACTGGAAATCTTGAGGGAATCCGCAAAGGCACGGATGAAGTTGCCAGCCAGCGGTTTGGGGTATAGGTAGCGCTAACATTCTGGCGTGGCCGGGAATCGGGAGAGGGAAGAAATGGATACTTCGCGTAGCAGCGTGAACATGGCGCTGATCAGCGCGATCGTTGCCGTGGCGACGATCGGCGGGCTGCTGTTCGGTTATGACAGTGGCGCGGTGAACGGGACGCAGGGCGGCCTTGTCGAGGCCTTCGACCTAAGCCCGGCCAAGCTCGGCTTTACTGTCGGATCGCTGCTCATCGGTTGTGCGGTCGGTGCGTTCTTCGCCGGCAGGCTCGCCGACGTAATCGGGCGTAAACGCGTGATGATCGTGGCGGCGCTGCTGTTCGTGATCGGTGCGCTGATACAAGGCACGACCGGCGATCACACCTTCTTCGTACTCGCGCGATTCTCGGGCGGCATGGCGGTCGGCGCGGCGAGCGTGCTGTCCCCGCTCTACATTTCCGAAGTGGCACCGGCCCACATCCGCGGGCGCCTCACGACCGTTCAGCAGGTGATGATCATATCGGGCCTTACGGCCGCGTTCGTGGTCAACTATTTCGTGGCTCGCGCTGCGGGGGACTCGCTCGGCATAATCGCGGGCGTCAAGGCATGGCGCTGGATGTATCTGGCCCAGGCCGTGCCTGCCGCGGTCTTCCTGGTATCGCTGTTCTTCATTCCGGAGAGCCCGCGCTTCCTCGTAGCGAAGGGACGCATTGCAGAGGCCAAGGGTGTCCTGACGCGCCTGTTCGGGGAAGAGACGGCGACCCGCAAGATCGGCGAGATCGAAGCGAGCTTCTCGTCGGAACATCGTCCGCGCCTGTCCGACGTGACGGCGCCTGGCACGGGTTTCCGGCCCATCGTCTGGGCGGGCCTGCTGCTGGCCACGTTCCAGCAGTTCGTCGGCATTAACATCATCTTTTATTATGGCGAGACGCTGTGGAAGCTCGCAGGCGTTTCCGAATCGGTCGCGCTTGAACGCAACATCATCTCCGGCGTCGTATCGATCGCGGCGGTGTTCGTGACGATCATGGTGATCGACAAGATCGGGCGGAAGCCGCTCCTGATGATCGGTTCGGTCGGCATGGCGGTAACGCTTGGCGCGATGACCTGGGCCTTCAGCGGCGCAGGGCAGGATGCGGCGGGCAATCTGCAGCTTGCCGAAACACCAGGTTACGTCGCACTGGTGTCAGCCAATCTCTATGTCATCTTCTTCAACGTCAGTTGGGGGCCGGTGATGTGGGTGATGCTGGGCGAGATGTTCCCCAACCAGATCCGCGGATCCGCGCTGGCTGTGGCCGGTCTGGCCCAGTGGACAGCCAATTATGCGGTTGTGCAGAGCTTTCCCTGGATGGCGGAAAACCTTGGCCTTGCCAGCACCTATGCCTTCTACACGGCCAGTGCCGTTATCAGCTTCTTCCTGGTCAAGCGTTTCAT
This sequence comes from Altererythrobacter sp., assembly GCF_050299635.1. NCBI lineage: Bacteria > Pseudomonadati > Pseudomonadota > Alphaproteobacteria > Sphingomonadales > Erythrobacteraceae > Altererythrobacter > Altererythrobacter sp. The sequence goes on along the minus strand of NZ_JBNKWF010000016.1, from coordinate 54,322 downwards.
CAATGAAACGAAGGGCAAGGAGCTGGAGGAAATGGAGGGCTGGGATGCCCCGTCTGCCAGCAACGCGGCGTGACTTCACGGCGCACGTAAGCTAGCCGTGACCGGGTAAGAAGGCGAACCAGCGCCATCCATGCCGGAGCTTGCGGGAATTGCATGAGTGATGATCTAGCCGATCCGATCCGTGTCGTCGTTCTTGGCGGCGGCACGGCGGGCTGGATGACCGCGGCTGCACTTGCCCGCAAACTGGCTGGTCAATGCACGGTTGAACTCGTTGAAAGCGAAGACATCGGGATCGTCGGCGTAGGCGAGGCGACGCTTCCGCACATACGCAGCTTCGTCGAGAGCCTCGGCATCGACGAGGCCGCTTTCATGAAGGCCACCCACGCGACCTACAAGCTGGGCATCGACTTCCGCGATTTCGGCCGGATCGGCGAAGGTTACATTCACCCCTTCGGCTCTTTCGGTGAAGAGGTCGCCGGGGTCGGCTTCCATCATTGGTGGCTCGAATTGCATCGCCAGGGCATGGTGAGTGGGCTGGGTGACTATTCGCTGGCAGTCGCCGCGGCCGTAGCGAACAAGTTTAAGCCGCCCGCAATGGATGACAGTCTCGCCTCCAGCTATGGCTATGCCTATCAGTTCGATGCGACCCTGTTCGGCCCCTTCATGCGCGAGTTCTCGCTCAAGGCAGGGGTAACGCGCACCGAAGGACTGGTTGTCTCTGTCGAGCGCGATCCCGAAAGCGGCAATGTCACGGCATTGTGCCTGAAGGGTGGCAGAAGGATTGAAGGCGACCTGTTCGTCGACTGTTCGGGCTTCCGCTCGTTGCTGCTTGGCGATGCGCTTGAGGAGGAATGGGAAGACTGGAGCCATTGGCTGCCATGCGACCGTGCCGCCGCGATGCCCTGCACCCATGCCAGCGCAGATCTGCGTCCTTACACTATAGCCACCGCCATGCCCGCCGGTTGGCGCTGGCAGATCCCGCTGCAGCACCGCATGGGCAATGGCTATGTCTTTTCCAGCGCCTTCCTTTCCGAAGACGAGGCTTGCGAAGCGATCCGCAATGCTGCCGAAGGCGAGCCGCTGGCCGATCCGCGCGTGTTGCGCTTCCGGGCCGGCCGCCGGAAGAAGAGCTGGCAGCGCAACGTCATCGCGATCGGGCTTTCGAGCGGGTTCCTCGAGCCGCTTGAATCGACTTCGATCTATCTGGCGCAAATGGCCGTCACCTATCTGCTGGAACTCTTCCCCGAAGCATCCGGCATCGATGCGCGGGACCGGGACGAGTTCAACCGGCTGGTCGATCTGGAATATGATCGCGTTCGCGATTTCCTGATCCTGCATTATCACGCCACCACGCGCGACGATTCGGACTTCTGGAATCATGCGCGGACGATGGAGATTCCCGATACGCTCGCCGGGAAGATGGAGCTCTGGCGCCAGACGGGCCGGGTCGAGAAATATTCGGAGGGCCTGTTCTACGATGCAAGCTGGATCGCAGTCTATGTGGGGCAGGGCGTCCTTCCCGAACGGCACGATCCCCGAACTGCCTTGCCTGAGCCGGAGCGGATTGCGCGGGCCATGGAAAATCTGCGTGGCGCCATAGATGCAGAGGTTGAGGCCATGCCCGGCCATGCGGACTTTCTCAACGCCGAAGCGGCCCGGCTGGCGGACCCAGTATGAGCGAGGCGCGCGCATCCGTTACCCGGATCGCCGTGCTGGGCGATGGGCAACTCGGTTCGCTGGCAGCGATTGCCCTGAAGCGCGCCGCGCCACGAGCCGATGTTGTGATCATCGGCCTGCCGCCCGATCCCGCCGCCTGGTGCGACCGCATCGGAGGCGCTTTGCCTTTCGGTAACCGGCTGCATGACCGGCTTGGAATATCGGAAGCAAATATTGTCGCGCGCGCATCGGGCAGCCACCGTCTCATCACGCGTTATATCGGCTGGGGCGAGCAGACGGGCGATGGTCGTCCGCCTGAAGGCATGGCGGCATATGGCGCTGCGGTCGATGCAACGCTGAAGACGGCTTTCGCGCGTGGTTGGGGCGGCGGTCCGCGCACAGACGCCAGCTCTGCGGTTCCCGGCTCGCTGGGCGAAGTGCTGGCGCTCGCAGGCCGCTTTTGCCCGCCTGACGAAGAAGCGCATTCGCCTCTGGCCGAGCTCGATTATGCGATGCGTTGGAATGTCCCCGCCTTTCACACGCTGTTGGTCGAGGCGGCGCAGAAACTCGGTATCTGCCACGCAGTTGCAGAGAATTGCGAACCGCAGCTTGGACATAGCGGCCTGGTGGAAGCGCTGCTGCTGCCTGGCGGTGAGCGGATCGAAGCGGATCTGTACGTCGATTGCAGCGGGAGCGGGGCGCGGCTCTGGTCGCGGATGCCCGGTGCGCGCCAGATCGACTGGAGCAATCGCCTGCCGATCCGGCAGATTTTCGTGCCGCCGCCCAACCAGCCGATCATCGCGCTGGAAGACCGCGTGACATTGCTGCCTTTTGGCTGGATCTGGCAGGCTGCGGGACGGGACGGATTGCAGCCGCTCTTCGCAACAGCGGGAAATCTTGAGGCGGCGCAGGCCGCGCAGGTGCTGCAGACACAGTCGCTCGACATCGTGCCGCTGGCACCGGGCAGGGCGGAGGAACCCTGGCGCGGCAATGTCGTGGCGCTGGGCGATGCGGCGGCACGTTTCGAGCCGCTTGGTCCGCTCAATCTCGATCTTGCCCAGCGTCAGCTCGACCTGCTCATCGAACTCCTGCCAGGCAAGGTGATCGATCCGCTTGAGCGGGCGGAGTTCAATCGCCGTGCCGGCCTGATGGCCGATCGCGCCTGCGACACGCTCGATGCGCATTATCTGAGTGCTTCCGGTCGTGGCGCATTTCCGGGAGTGGAACCGAGCGCGACGTTGGCTACCGCTCTCGACCAGTTCGAGCGGCGCGGGCGCTTGCCATTCTGGGAAGAGGCACCCCTGCTGGGGCAGGAGTTCAACTCCCTGCTGGTCGCATTGGGTTTCGAGCGTGGGGCCGGGGCGCTGGGCCGCGCTGCCGACCCGCAACAGGCTCAGGCCGCTGCCCAGGCATTCGAGCGCAAGGCGCGGGCCGCGCTCGACTATGCGCCGCCCTATGCCGATTGGTTGCGATCGGCGGGATAATGGGTGGCAGAGGCCTTACGCCCCTGCCTTTGCCATTTGCTCGATCGCGCTGCCCTGCTCTTGCAAGAACCTCTCCTGCTCGGGCATTTGCGATACCGCGCTGGCGACGACCTGGCGGATATGTTGCAACCGTTGCAGCACTTCATCATCGGGAAGAAGCTGTGCGGCTGGGTGGTAGCCACACGGCTCGACGCCTTGCCCGACCATCACCGATAGCCAACTCGTTTCCGTGAAAAGTTCGTTGTGTTCACGCAGGACGCGGCCCGATGAACGGAACATCTCCATCTTCTCGACCAGGCTGTCAGGCAGATCGAGGTTCCGGCAATAGCGCCAGAACTCGGTGTCCTCGCGTTCGGTGGCGGCGTAGTGCAGGATCAGGAAGTCGCGGATGTCCACATAGTCCTGCACGTGCTGGGCGTTGAACCGCGCAATCTCGCGCTCGCTGAAAGCACGCGTCGGGAAATAGGCCATCAAGCGGGCGATCCCTGCCTGGACGAGGTGGATCGCGGTCGATTCCAGCGGTTCGAGGAAGCCGTTCGCGAGTCCGAGCGCGATGACGTTCTTCTCCCACGCACGCGTGCGATGCCCACCGGTAAAGCGAATATGGTTGGGGTCGGCGAGCGGTTTGCCGTCCAGATTGGCGAGGAGGATGTCGGTCGCTTCGTCAGCGCTCATATGTGCGGACGAATAGACATGCCCGTTGCCGATGCGGTGTTGGAGTGGAATGCGCCATTGCCAGCCGGCGGGCCGCGCGGTCGAGCGAGTCAGCGGTTCGCGGTCGCCGCCGCTTTCGCATGGGATGGCGACGGCCCGGTCGCATGGCAACCAGCGGGTCCAGTCCTCGAACCCGACGCCGAGCGTCTGCCCGAGCAGCAGGGCGCGGAAGCCCGAGCAGTCGATGAAGAGATCACCTTCGATCGCCTCGCCGCTTTCGAGCCGGATGGAGGATATGAAGCCGCTTTCGCCATCCTGGATGACATCGACGACTTTGCCTTCCGTGCGTGTGACGCCCTGGGCTTCGGAACGTTTTCGCAGATATGCTGCGTAGCGCGATGCATCGAACTGGAAGGCATAACCCAGGCGGGACAGGGGAGATTTGGGATCCGGCTGGGGCCAGTAGAACTTGCCTGCCTTGCCCGACATGGCGGAAATCGAATAGGCGTCCAGCGGTGTCGTGTCGCCCAGCTTCTGGCCCCGCAGCCAGAAGTGGTGGAACTCGATGCCGAGCATGTCGATGCCGTAATGGCCGAAGGGATGGACATAGCGGCTGCCCGGCTTGCTCCAGTCGACGAACTCGATGCCGAGCTTGTAGGTCGCATGCGTCTCGCGCACGAACTCGTTTTCGTCGATCTCCAGCATCTGGTTGAACGCCGTGATCTGCGGGATCGTCGCTTCGCCTACGCCAACCGTTCCAATGGCTTCGCTTTCCACGAGCCGAATCGAGAGGCCCGGAAAACCCCCCATGATCTTCGACAGGGCCGCCGCCGCCATCCAGCCGGCCGTGCCGCCGCCTACAATGACGATCCGTTCGATTGCTTCCCCGTTCATGCTTGCGCCACCGTCACGAATTTTGCACCACCGCGCTCCGCAGCCCATGCGCCGGTTCGGCGGAGAAACTCCTCCTGTGTGGGCAATGCATCGGCAGTGGCGCGATAGCCTTCGCGCATCTGCTTCATCGCGATGGCGACCTTGTCTTCATCCAGAGTGTCGGCGATCGGATCATGACGCGCGGGCCATTTATTCTGCCCAAGCATCACGGCGACCCAGCTTGGCAGCGCGAAGAGCTCCGCGTTCTCGCGGAAGACCCGTCCATGAAGCTCCCACAATGCCATCTTGTGAGCGAGCGAATCCGGCACTTCCATTGCTGCCATCTCGCGCCAGAACGGCGTATCGTCGCGCTGGGTCGCCTTGTAGTGGAGGATGATGAAATCGCGCACATCCTCATAGGTGGCACGCATGCCGCGATTATATTCGTCTCGCTCCAATGGGCTGATCTGCCTGTCGGGAAATAGTGCTGAAAGCCGTGCGATTCCGTTCTGGATCAGGTGGATCGCCGTCGATTCGAGCGGCTCGATGAAGCCGGACGAGAGGCCCAGCGCAACGACGTTATGCGACCATGCGACGTCTCGCATTCCGGTCTTGAAGCGAATCAGGCGCGGGTCGGTCAGAACCTTGCCCGGGACGTTCTCGAGCAGGATTCGCTCGGCCTCATCGGCATCGCAAAATGCACTGCAGAAGACGTGACCGTTGCCGGTTCTGTGCTGCAGCGGGATGCGCCATTGCCAGCCTGCCCCATGCGCTGTCGAACGCGTGAATGGAGCAGGCGTCTCGGCATTTTCGGACTGCATGGCGACCGCCCCGTCCATCGGCAGCCAATGGCTCCAGTCTTCGACTCCGACGCCCAGGGCATCGCCGATCAGCAGCGCGCGAAATCCTGAGCAGTCGATGAAGAGGTCGCCCGCAATCTTCTCGCCGCTTTCGACTTCGACCGAGACGACATTGCCGCTCTCACTGTCCTGATGAACCTGGATGATCTTGCCTTCGCGCCGGATGGTTCCCTGCTTCTCGGCAAGGCGGCGCAGGAACTGGGCGTAGAGCCCGGCATCGAAGTGATAGGCATATCTGATCTGCGAGACAGCCGAACGGGCATCGGCGCGCGGTCGGCCGAATCGGGATCCAGCGGCCGCGACAGAACACATGGAATATTCGGAGATCGGTCCGGCATCAGGGTTGCGTGCCCGCTCGCGCAGGTAGAGCTGATGGAAGGCGATTCCATGCAAATCCTCGCCGAAGTCACCGAAAGGATGGAAATAGCGATCGCCAATGGCGCCCCAGTTCACAAATTCGATTCCGAGCTTGTAGGTGCCATTGGTCTCGCGCAGGAAAGTGTCTTCGTCGATGTCCAGCATACGGTTGAAGTTGGCGATCGGCGGAATGGTCGCTTCGCCCACGCCGATAGTCCCGATGGCATCCGATTCGACCAGCGTAATGCGCCTGCGCCCGTCGTTGAAATAGCGTGACAAGGCGGCGGCGCACATCCAGCCGGCGGTACCTCCACCAACGATCACAACATTTTCGATAGCGTTATCAGTATTCCGCATCTCGGAAAATTCCTCTCCTCGCGTCACTGCGCGATTTCACGTCCACGGTGCACTGAAACCACCCTCTTGCCAAGTGGTGGCGCGAACGATATGCATGGTCTCCTAAAAGGATTAAGCGCACGCAGTTATTTGGTAGCGCTAACATGGGGAGGATTGATCTGTGGTCAAACGCACAACGTATGTCTGCAAGGATTCATGTATGAGTCCGGCAAAACGGACGATGCTGCGAACTGGTGCTTCACTGCTAGCGCTTGGGGGCGTACTCGTATCGGCTCAGGCCCTTGCGCAGGATGATGCGGGGTCGGACGATTCCGCCGATACGCTCAATACAACCGAAAATGTCATTGTCGTTTCCGGCATCCGGCAGTCGCTGGAAAATGCGCAGAACATCAAGCGCGACTCTGACACGGTTGTTGACGCTATCACGGCTGAAGACATTGGCGCGCTGCCCGATCGGTCGGTGACTGAAGCGCTGCAGCGTGTACCAGGTGTCGCGATCAATCGCTTTGCAGGTTCGAACGATCCGGATCACTTCTCCAACGAAGGTTCGGGCGTTGTTGTTCGCGGCCTCAATTTTGTCCGCTCCGAGTTCAACGGTCGTACTGCTTTCGTTGCCGGTGTCGGCGGGCAGGCGCTCAATTTTGCAGACGTGCCTTCCGAACTGCTCGGCTCGGTCATTATTTCCAAGAACTCAACTGCAGACATGATCGAAGGCGGGTTGGCTGGTACGGTCAATCTCAACACCCGCAAGCCGTTCGACAAGCGTGGTTTCCACGTCGCATTTAGCGCTGAAGCCAATTACGGCGATTTCCGCAAGGAATGGTCGCCAACCTTCTCCGGCTTGATCAGCAACACATGGGATACGGATATCGGCACCTTCGGTCTGCTGGTCAGCGGGTCCTATTCGAAGCTCAAGAGCCGCGCCGATGGCCTGCATATCGCCAACTACCAGACGCGTGATAACACGGAAGTGATTGCCGCCAATACGTCGGACACGATCGTCTGCCGCAACTCGCTGCCATCCGACAGCGATACAATGACCCTTCCAGCAGGCGGTTCGGCTTGCGGTACGCCAGAGACTGCTGGAGCCGATGGATTTGCCGACTTTGCGAGTTCGCTTGTCGCACCGGTCGGCGGCCAGTTCCGCAGGCAGGAATATGATCGCAAGCGTGACGGTCTTGCCGTTTCCGCCCAGTTCGAATCGGTCGATCAGCGTACGCTGATCACGGCAGAGTTCATCCGTTCGCATGCCACCGCCGCTTGGGGAGAGCGCACTTTCGAAACCGGTCCTGACCTTGCCGAATACAACACTTTCCCGGTCGGATGCCTTCAGAACGATGCCGGTCCGGATGCTTCACCGATCGCTATGTGTCCGGTGGGTGACTTCGAGAATTACACCTACGACGCAAATGGCCTCTTCCAGTCAGGCTACATCGTGAACACCGGTAATGGCTGGCGTGGCGATCCCGGGGCATCCCCTTATGTTCCGATCGGTGGTATCCAGCAATCTCTGGCGCGCCGTCAGGTGAAGGACGAAACAACCAACGAAGATTACAGCCTTCATATGCGCAGTGAGCTGACCGACCGGCTTACGATCAATCTTGATGCGCAATATGCCAAATCGCGCAAACAGAACCTCGACTTCAGCGTCTTCGGTTCGACCTTTGCCGACAGCGAGCTCGACATCAGCGGGAAGTATCCTGAAGTCATCCCGCACAAACCGCAATATCTGGGATATACTTGGTCGACGCCTGACGCTGCTTTGGTCAATGCCACTGACGCCGAGTATTTCTCCGACCCACGGTTCCAGTTCTGGCGGGCAGCGATGGATCACATCGAGGATAGCACCGGAACGCAGTATGCCTTTGCTGGCGACCTCGATTACGAATTCGATGACGATTCTTTCATCCGGAAAATCAAAGTCGGCGCACGCTATCAGGACCGCTCGCAAACCGTCCGCTACACGACCTACAACTGGGGCATGTTGAGTGAGACATGGTCGGGCAGTCGGCCAGTCAATTTTGACGATACGTCGGGTGACGGCCTGCAATCGCGTTACGACTTTCCGAACTTCTTCCGCGGACAGGCAGCCGCTCCTCCGGGAGCCTATTATTACTCCGGCGACTTGATCAATGATTATGACGAGTCTGTCGCCTATTTCCAGTCGATCCAGAATCAGGCCATTGCGCTGGGCGCATCCCCGACCTGGAATCCGCTCGCTGCCCGTGGTGGCGCAATCAGCGGTACACCTTATCTGCCTGAAGACATCCAGCCGATCACCCAGCAGGACTGGGCAACCTATCTCAAATTGTCCTTCGGAAGCGACGATCTGTTTGGTGGTGTGCGTATGTCCGGCAATGTCGGATTGCGATACGTCAATTCCGACGTCACTTCCCAGGGCAGCATCGGTGTTCCCAGCCAGGGCGCGTTGAACATCACCGATACCTATGACGTTCGCTGCGCGCTGATTCCGCCTCCGGAGGGCGCGCCTCCTGGTACCCAGCCTAGTGCCCCTGGCGGTGTGTGTTTGCTCGGACAGGCGGGGTATGAAGCACTACAGACATGGGCCGGAGCCGGAGCGACCAACTATGATGTCGCGCGCAAGAGCTATCACTATCTCCTGCCTAGCATGAACCTCAAGTTCGGCCTGTCCGATGACCTGATCTTGCGCCTGGCTGCATCGAAGGTGCTCTCGCGCCCGGATAATGCCTATCTTCGCAACTTCCTGAATATCGGGTTGGGCGCTACGGGCGGCAATCTCACAGCTTCGGCTGGCAATCCGTTCCTCAATCCGGCGACGGCCTGGCAGTTTGACGCCAGCGCGGAATGGTATTTTGCACGGGTCGGTTCGTTGACCTTCAATGCCTTCTACAAGAGCGTGAAGGGCTTCTTCTATCAACAGGTTACCTCGCGCGACATTGTCAGCAACGGTGTAACCGAAACCGTGTCGATCCGCGGGCCGGCCAATTATGACGGTACCGGGAAGATCAAGGGGTTCGAGGTTGCTTATCAGCAGACATACGAGTTCCTGCCTCAGCCGTTCGATGGGCTGGGTCTCTCCGCCAACTACACCTATCTCAAGAGCAGCGGGCTTCCGAATACGTTCCTGAATGGTGGCGGTCTGCCGAACACATCGACCGTGCCTCCCGGCAATTTGCCGCTGGAGCAATTGTCCAAACACAATTTCAATGCGACGATCTTCTACGAGAAGGGCCCGATCTCGATGCGTGCCGCCTACAACTGGCGATCACGCTTCCTGCTGACGGCTTCGGACGTCATCTTCCCCTATTACTCGATCTTCAACGAGCCGACGGGGCAGCTTGACGCATCGCTCTTCTTCAACGTGATGGATGGGCTCAAGGTCGGTGTGCAGGGCGTGAACCTGCTCAACGAAGTGACCAAGACGACCCAGGCCTATACCGGGGATCCGAAAGATCTTGCCCCTAGGTCCTACTTCATGAACGACCGCAGATTCTCCTTCATCATCCGCGGCCAGTTCTAGATAACGGGACCTGAAGGGTCGCTGCCGCCGTCCCGGTTATCCGGGGCGGCGGTTTGGCGTTTGGGCCTGCTCACGGGCCTGATTCATGGGCCAGAATCGCGCGAGCGCAGCCCGGACAATGCCCGGACTGCGCTTGCTGGATTGTGAAGTGAGTTCAGGCAGCCGCGGTGAAGCTGGCGGCAAGTGCGTTCCGCATCGGCTTCGGCTCAAAGTCCGAGCCATAGGGGCATCCGCGTACTTCCAGCCCGTCGTCTCGAGGGGCGAAGCCCTGGAGCCAATTGTACTTGTCGACCATGCCCCAGGCGAGAATGTCGCCCAACTCGTCATAGTCGAGCATCAGGTCGAAATAGCGGCGCGTAAAGTCGGCCACCTTCGTGTCGCGCACACCGATGTCGCCTGGTAGCGCCTTGTCCTTCACGTCGAACTCGGTGATGACAAGCTTGTAGCCCATGGCGACGGCTTCATCGAGAAAGCGTTGCCATTCGCGTTCTGCATACGGGCCGACGCCGGTCGCGGGATCGATCGCGAACATCTCGATATGCGACTGGATGCCCAGGGCATCGACGGGCGTTCCCCGCTTGCGAAACCCTTCAAGGAGCCGCAGCACGTCGTTGCAGTGGGCTTTGTGCTGGGGTTCCCAGCTCATATAGTCATTGTAAACCAGCTGCTTGCCGGGCAGCGCTTCGCGAGCGGTATGGAATGCCAGGTCCAGCACCGCTTCCGGGCTTCCCATCGCGCGGCTGAGGCTGGTCTCCAGCGTTCCATGGCTATCGTGGTCGATCGCTTCGTTGACGACATCCCATGAGGAAATCTCGTCGCGATAGCGCGCAGCGACCGTGCGAATATGTTCGGTCACCAGCCGCTCCGCTTCCCGCACCGGGTTTGCCCCGAAATCATAGTCGTTCAGCCACTTGGGGAACCATTTCGGGCGGTGCCAGAGCAGCGTGTGCCCGCGCATCGCAAGGCCGTGCTGGCGCGCCCAGCGCACGATGCCATCCATGGCCTTGAAATCATAGACATCGGGAGCAGGGCGCAGGCGCTGCCACTTCATTTCGTTTTCGGGAACGACGATGCCGCATTCCGCCAGCACCAGCTCCGTATAAAGCGGGTTCTGGACCGATCCGGAATCCCGATTTCGGGTGTTCCATGAAATTGCACTGCCAAAGCGCCGACCGGTACCCTGCGCCAATGCGTCCAGGCTGGGGCCCTGCGTCAAGGCCGGGCTTGCGGGGATGGCCGAGCCGGCCGGTATGCAGCCTGCCAGCGGCGTGGCCGCAATGCCGCCAAGTAGAGTGCGGCGGCTGGCCCGCAGTTCGGTTGTCACAGATTGGACTCCATCATCGCGTCGACTGCTTCGTCGACGATTTCGAATTGAACGGAATTCAGGCTCGCGCTGCTGCTGCCGATATGAACCTCGACCGGTCCCGGTTCATTGGTCTCGCGCATCGTTCGATCCCATATTGCGAGATTGGCGGGCGTGAGGGTGAAGCGCAGTGTCTTCGATTCTCCCGGTTCAAGCGTCACCCGCTCGAATCCCTTGAGAAGCAGTACGGGCTGGCTCACGGAAACATCGGTGCGGGTGATGTAGAGTTGCACGACTTCGTCGCCCTTGCGGTTCCCCGTGTTGGACACCGAAGTGGTCACTTCGATGCTGTCATCCACACCGATCTTGCTTGCCGAAAGCACAGGCGCTGCGATGTCGAATGTGGTGTAGCTCAAGCCGAAGCCAAAGGGGAAAAGCGGGGTCTTGTCCGCAAACAGATAACCGCGCCTCGCGCTCGGCTTGTGATTGTAGAATAGCGGGACCTGCCCGGATTCGCGCACGACGCTGACAGGCAATTTTGCCCCGGGATTGTTGATGCCGAACAGCGTTTCCGCCACGGCGGTTCCGCCTTCCTGGCCGGGATACCAGCATTCGAGCAGCGCGTCGGCCTGTTCCACAACCAGCGGCCAGCTCGGCGGGCGACCATTGATTGCGCAGACCACCAATGGCTTGCCGAGCTTGCGGAGCGCAGAAAACAGCGCGTTCTGCTCGCCCACCAGATCCACATCGGTCCGGTCGCCCAGGTGATTGCGGGCAAAGCCTTCGCGGCTGGTTTGCTCGGTATCCCCGATCGCCAGAATGATAGTGTCGGCGGTCCTGGCTACCTCCACCGCTTCATCGATCAGCGAGAAGTTGCGATCGCGGGGCGCAAGTTCAACCTCATCGACGGACCGATCTTCGCTGGTGGTTATGAAGACGCCCTGTGCGGTCACGAAGTCCACCTGTGGCGCAACCGCGCGGAGCCCCTCTATCAGGCTGACGGCACGTTTGGGTACGCTTGAGTAGCCGCCCAGCCTCGCTATCGCATGGTTTGGACCGATCACCGCGACCCGGCCTGCCGACTTCGTGTCGAGCGGCAGCGCTCCGTTGTTCGTAAGCAGGCACATGCTGCGCCGCGCGGCGTCCAGCGCAAGCGCGCGCGCTTCGGCATTGCCGGTGATAGCCCGCGTCTTTTCCCAATCGCCGTAAGGATTCTCGAACAATCCTGCGCGGAACTTGAATGTCAGCATTCGCGCACAAGCCTGGTTGATCAGCTCGACGGGGATGGCTCCCGCTTTTACCTGTTCTGCCAGGTCCGCGAAGGTCCTGCCGTCGGGAAGCTCGCTATCGACGCCGGCTTCAAGTGCCTGACGCGCTGCATCGGCGCTGTCTGTGGCGACGTAATGGAGGCTGGCAAGCTCGCGCACCGCGCCATAATCGCTCGCAATAATCCCGTCGAAACCCCATTCGCCGCGCAGCACATCGGTCAGCAACCAGCGGTTGGCGTGGCTGGGGACGCCATCGATTTCGTTATAGCTCGGCATGACCGCGCCGACCGAGGTACGCCGCACGATCTCACGGAATGGCGGGAAGAAGTTTTCGCGCAGGTCGCGCTCGCCAAATTGCGCAGGCGCAATGTTATTGCCGGATTCGGGCTGCCCGTGGCCGGTCATATGCTTGAGCGTGGCGAAAACCTTGCCAGGGGCAAGGCGTTCGAACTTGCCGGGGCCTTGCAGCCCTTCGACGGCCGCGACGCCCATTTCCGCCACGAGATAGGGGTCTTCGCCCCAGGTTTCCTCGATCCGGCCCCAGCGCGGGTCACGGACGATGTCCACGACGGGTGAAAGGACATAGGGTACGCCGCGCGCGCGCACTTCGCGCGCAATGACCGACTGGACGCGACGCATCAGATCTGTGTCGAAACTGCCGGCAAGTGCGATGGCCTGCGGGAACATGGTCGCTTCGGTTGCCATGTAGCCGTGAAGCGATTCCTCATGGACCAGAACGGGGATGCCCAGCCTGGTCTCTTCCAAGGCCCACTTCTGCAGCGCATTGATGAAGGCGACGGTCTGCTCCGGCGTCCGCCAGCGGGCAGCGGTTCCGCCCGCAGCGCCCGTTATGCCCGGCACACCACGCTTGTCGGATGGGCGCGCAACATGGCCGATACCGTCTGGAAATGCTGCCGAGGCTTTGCGCGCGTTGAACGCTAGATCGTCGATCATTTCCGCTTTCTGCGCCCAGGCAGTGCGGATCTGTGCGACCTTCTCGTCCAGCGTCATGCGTGACATCAGGTCCTCGACGCGCGCAGCGATCGGGGCTGCAGGATCGCGGTAGATCGGACCCGACTTTGCGAAGGCAAGCGGTGACTGGGCCGTTGCCAGTGCTGCCAGGCTGCCTCCACCCAGCAAGCGCAAGGCGCCGCGCCGGTTCATGGCGCGACCGTAAGCGTTACGGACTGCACATCGCGCGAGTTGGGGCCAGCCATCAAGGTAAAGCTTCCCGGCTCGGTCACGAATTTCATGTCACGGTTCCAGAAGGAGAAAGCCTCGGGCCGGATATCGACTTCGACCATTCGCGTTTCGCCGGGCTTCAGTGTGACGCGTTTGAAACCGGCGAGTTCCTTCACTGGCCGCGTGACCGAGCTGATCTCGTCGCGGAGATAGACCTGCACGACCTCGTCACCCGTCATCTTGCCCTTGTTGCTGACCGGAACGCGCACGGTCACGCCGTCACCGGGACGGATCGTCTCGGCGGAAAGGGATGGAGCTCCAAAGTCGAAGCTGGTGTAGGAAAGGCCGTATCCAAACGGATAGAGCGGCGAGACATCGGAGAAGAGATAGCCCCGGTGCGCGCTCGGCTTGTAATTGTAGAACACCGGCAGTTGGCCAACTTCGCGCGCCACCGTTACCGGAAGTTTGCCGCCCGGATTGGTCCGCCCGAACAGGGCATCGGCTATGGCATTGCCCTGCTGTTCGCCGGCATACCAGGTTTCCAGCACTGCATCGGCGCCTTCGGCAATGGCAGGGTAACTCGGCGGGCGGCCATTCACCAGCACCGCTACGATCGGCTTGCCAAGCTGCTTCAATGCCTGGAACAACTCGTTCTGCTGACCGACCAGATCAAGGCTGTCGCGATCGCCTAGGTGGTTGTCGGCCCATCCTTCGCGGCTGGTCTGTTCGGTGTCGCCGATGAACAGCAGGATCGTGTCCGCGCCTTTTGCCGCTTCGACCGCTTCGGCGATCATCCGGCGGTTCTTGGCAGGATCGGCGAGTTCGACTTCGTCGACCCACCAATCGTCATCCAGTGTGATCTCCACGCCCGGCGAATAGACGAGATTGGCCTTGCTTCCGGCCAACGCGCGAATCCCTTCAAGCGGGCTGACGGTCTTGCGCGGGATTCCGTAATATCCGCCCAGTCGCGCAACCGCGGCATTGGGGCCAATCACGGCGATCGTCGGCTTCGTGCCATCAGCAGGCAGGTTCAGCGGCAGGACGCCTTCGTTCTTGAGCAGGATAAGCGATTGGTCGGCTGCCTTGCGCGCAAGCGCGATTCCGGCCGGTCCGTCAGACGAAAGGGCGGGGCCGAGATCAGTGACAAAGGGTTGCTCGAAAAGTCCGGCGTCGAATTTCATGGTCAGGACACGGCGCACTGCATCGTCGATGGCCGCCTGCGATACTTTGCCATCCTTCACTTGCTGCAGCAGAGTGGAAAAGGAAACGCCATCGGGGAAATCGATATCGATTCCGGCACGCAGGGCCATCCGTGCCGCTTCGGGGATGTCAGCGGCAATGCGGTGCCGCGAGACCATCTCCTCGATTGCGAAATAGTCTGAAACCAGCGCTCCCTTGTAGGCCCATTCGCCACGCAGAACGTCTTGCAGCAACCAGACGTTCGAATGGCTGGGGATGCCGTCGATCTCGTTATAGCTCGCCATGACCGATGCGATTGCTGTGCGGTCGACCACTTGCTTGAACGGCGGGAAGAACATTTCGCGCAGGGTGCGCTCGCCCAAAGGTGCCGGGCCGATATTGGTGCCGCTTTCGGGCTGGCCGTGGCCGGTCATATGCTTGAGCGTTGCCATGACCTGGCCTGCGCCCAGCTTCGGATCCTTGCCCTTGCCCTGCAAGCCTTCAACTGCCGCAACGCCCATTTCGCCGACAAGAAAGGGATCTTCGCCGAAGGTTTCCTCGATCCGCCCCCAGCGTGGGTCGCGAGCGACATCCACCACCGGGGAGAGCACATGGAACACGCCGCGCGAGCGCACTTCGCCAGCGATCAGATCGTTGATCTCGCGGACGAGGTCGGGATTCCAGGTCGAGGCGAGGCCGATCGGCATGGGGAAGCTCGTCGCGTCGCGCGCGGCCAGACCGTGCAGCGATTCCTCGTGGAACATGATCGGAATGCCAAGGCGCGTATTTTCGCGCGCCCATTTCTGCATTGCGTTCACATAGGCGACGCTTTCCTCGATCGAACGTGGCGCCAGTTCACGCGGGCTTCCGGGGCCCTTCTTATCCGATGGACGGGTGTAGAAACCGATGCCATTGGGGAACTTCGCCTGTGCCTTGGCCGGATCGAAGGTAAAATCGTCGCGCTGGATTTCGGGCTTCTCGTTCCAGATGCTGTTCATCTGGGCGATCTTCTCTTCCAGAGTCATGCGCGAGAGGAGGTCAGCTACCCGCTGCTCGACGGGCAGGTTTGCGTTCCAATAGGGTGCATCTGCCATCGGCCTTGCAGCCGTGACTTCGGAAGCGGGAACCGTTTGCGCGGCGACTTGCAGGCCCGGTGCGGCCATTGCCAGCATTGCTGCACCAGTGGCCAAAGCGAGGCTCAATCTTACCTTCATTTGTGACATCTCTCTCTCATGCGGCTTGACTGATCGCCGCTTTGTGGTAGCGCTACCATGATGAGAGAGAGGTGTCTTGTCAACCGGATTGCGGCAACGTGCTGTTTGCTGGTTTCGGCATTCTGGCTGACGCCTGCCGCAAGTGCCGAGGATGGCTATGATCTTTGGTTGCGCCACGCCCCGCTGACAGGAGAATCCGGGCAGGCGCTGCGGGATTTGGCCCCTGTAATCACTTCCGTTTCCGGCCAGAGCGATGGGCCGGGCGCAAAGCTCGCATATGCCGAATTGCAGCGAAGCCTTGCCTCACTCGGTGCAAGTGAGGCCAATGCGGGCGAGGCCACGCGGGCATCGATCGTCTTGCAATGCGGCCATTCCAATGGCGCGGATCGCGAGGCATTTCGAATCGTTCCCGAGCAGCGGGGCCTGCGCATCGTGTCACCGGGTCAGGCTGGCTGCCTCTATGGAGCCTTCGCGCTGCTGCGGGAAATTTCGCAAGGCAAGCCGCTCATGTCCGTCGCGCTTGACGAGCACCCGGCGATGCCGCTTCGCATGCTCAATCACTGGGATGATCCTGACGGTCATGTCGAGCGCGGCTACGCCGGTAGGTCGATCTTCGATTGGTGGCACCTGCCGGAACTGCTCGATCAGCGAATGATCGACTACGCGCGGGCCAATGCGTCGATCGGGATCAACGCGGTGGTCGTAAACAACGTCAACGCCAGCCCGCTCTTTCTCACCGATCGCTATTTGCCCAAGCTGAAGCGTCTGGCCGATGCCTGGCGGCCTTATGGTATCCGTCTGTTCGTTTCTGCACGCTTCAGTGCACCGCGCGATATTGGCGGGCTCGACACGGCCGATCCGCTCGATCCACACGTCCGGAACTGGTGGAAAGCCAGGGCTGATTCGATCTACGCTGAAATTCCGGACTTCGGGGGATTCCTGGTCAAGGCCAATTCCGAAGGACAGCCGGGACCGCAGGACTATGGCCGCACCCATGCCGACGGGGCGAACATGCTTGCCGCCGCCCTGAGTGACAGAGGGACGGTGATCTGGCGTGCCTTCGTCTATTCCGCCGAGGACGAAACCGACCGCGCCAAACAGGCCTATGCCGAATTCGAACCGCTCGATGGAAAGTTCGCGCCCAATGTCATCCTCCAGATCAAGAACGGGCCGTTAGATTTCCAGCCGCGCGAACCCTTCCATCCACTGTTTGGCGCGATGCCCGGCACCCGCAAGATGCTGGAGGTGCAGGCAACCAAGGAATATCTCGGCTTTGCGAGCCATCTCGCCTTCCTTGGCCCGATGTGGACAGAAGCCCTGCAAGCGGACACCGGTGCTCGAGGCAATGTTGCGGATTCCGTCGCCAGTGGCGGCATGGCCGGCGTCGCCAACATCGGATCTGACCGCAACTGGACCGGTTCGATCTTCGACCAGGCCAATTGGTATGCTTTCGGGCGGCTGGCATGGGATCCCGCCCTTGGAAGCGAAGAGATCGCACGCGAGTGGGCGGTACAGACGTTTTCGGTCGACCCGCAATTCCTTTCCGTCGTGGTTCCGATGATGCTTGAGAGCCGGCAAGCGGTCGTCGATTACATGACACCCATGGGTCTGGCGCATCTGATGGGCACGGACCATCACTATGGGCCTGCACCCTGGGTTTGTGACCTGGAACGGCCAGAGTGGAACCCGTGCTATTATCACCGCGCCGACAAGTCGGGGATCGGCTTCGACCGGACGGCAACGGGTAGCAATGCGCTCTCGCAATATGCTCCGGCAATTGCGAAAGCCTGGATCGATCCGCACGCGATGGACGAGGATTATCTGCTCTGGTTTCATCATGTCGCCTGGGACTTTGAAACGCAGTCGGGTCGAACACTCTGGCACGAATTGGTCAGTCGGTATGACCGCGGCGTGGCAGCTGCCGAGAAGTTGCGGGAAGAGTGGAATTCGCTTGAGCAATTTGTCGATCCTGAGCGTTTCGCGGCCGAACGGGCATTGCTCGCGATCCAGGTGAAGGAAGCGATCTGGTGGCGCGATGCGTCCATCGCATATTGGCAATCGATCAACGGATTGGATCTACCGGCGGGGGCCCGTCCACCCGCTCACGATCTTGCCTATTACAAGGCTTTGTCTTTCCCGGAGGCACCCGGCCAATGAGCGTACTTGTTACATTCCGGCAGGGTGGTCTATGGCGTTGAAGATGGGCAATACTCAGGGGAACGATATGGGCGCGCGGCGCAAAGGATCACGGAGGGGCAGTAGCGCCCCGACGATCACCGATGTCGCGCGCGAGGCCAATTGTTCGCCCATGACCGTCAGCCGCGTAATCAACGGCGAAGCGAACGTCCGCGAGCAGACGCGGGAAAACGTTCTCGAGGCCATTCGCAAGCTGAATTATTCACCCAACCGCGCGGCCCGCAGCCTGGCCGGCGGCGAGCAATTGCGCATTGCCCTGCTGTTCGAGAATCCTTCCGCTTCGTATCTGAGCGAGTTCTTGATGGGCGCGCTTGTGGAAGCCAACAAGGATGACGTCCAACTGGTGGTCCAGTCATGCGAAGGGCTCGACGATATTAGGCCGCTGATCCGGAGCCTTGCGACTGGCGGCATTCAGGGTTTTATCCTGCCGCCGCCGCTGTGTGACGATCAAAGCATACTCGACCTCATCAAGGAACTCGATGTCATTGCGATCGCCGTTGGCCCAGGCGTGGCGAGCGGCATCCATTCGTCCGTGCTGATTGACGACTATCAGGCGGCCTACGACATGACGAAGCACATCATCGGTCTCGGCCATGAGAGGATCGGCTTTATCATCGGTAATCCCGAACAGGTTTCGAGCGGCAAGCGCCTCGACGGCTATATGGCCGCGATGGAGGATGCAGGGTTGAAACCCGCCCCCGAACTGATCGTGCAAGGCCGCTTCTCCTATCGATCGGGCCTCCAGGCATCCGAACGTTTGCTCGCTCTCGACCCGCGTCCGACAGCCATCTTCGCCTCGAATGACGACATGGCGGCGGCAACCGTCGCCGTTGCGCACCGCCTCCAGCTGGATGTGCCTACCGATGTCTCGATCTGCGGATTCGACGATACCGATCTGGCAAGCTCCATCTGGCCCGAATTGACGACAATCCGGCAACCAATCCGTGAAATGACAGCTTGGGCTGTGTCGGCGATGGCGCGCGCGCTGCGCGGCAGAAAGAGCGGTAGCCGCGTCCAATCCGAAGACAAGACGCTGCCATACAAACTCATCCGTCGCGAATCCGACGCCGCACCTTCGCTGGCTCAACGCGGTTTGCGCACAAACAAGCCCTGAACACCGATGACAGAAAAAACTCCTCGCCTGCGCAGCCGCGACTGGTTCGACAATGTCGAGCGCATGGACATGACCGCGCTCTACCTTGAGCGGTTCATGAATTATGGCGTCACTCCGGAAGAACTGCGCAGCGGCAAGCCGATCATCGGCATTGCCCAGTCGGGAAGCGACCTCTCTCCCTGCAACCGGATCCATCTCGATCTCGCCAAGCGGGTGAGGGACGGCATTCGCGATGCCGGCGGCATTCCCATCGAATTCCCGGTCCATCCGATCTTCGAAAACTGCCGCCGCCCCACGGCCGCGCTCGATCGCAACTTGCTCTATATGGGGCTGGTTGAGCTCCTGAACGGTTATCCGATCGATGGCGTGGTCCTGACCACTGGATGCGACAAGACCACGCCGAGCCAGGTCATGGCGGCATCGACCGTCGACATACCTGCAATCGTCCTGTCCGGTGGCCCCATGCTGGACGGTTGGCACGAAGGCGAATTGGTCGGCTCGGGCACCGTCATCTGGCGCAGCCGCCGCAAACTTGCCGCAGGTGAAATCGACGAAGAAGAATTCCTCGACCGGGCCACGGGGAGCGCTCCTTCCGCAGGGCACTGCAATTCCATGGGCACTGCCAGCACGATGAATGCCGTTGCCGAAGCGCTCGGACTCAGCCTGACCGGCTGCGCGGCGATTCCGGCACCCTATCGCGAGCGCGGACAGATGGCTTATCGCACCGGCCAGCGTATCGTCGAAATGGCCCTGGAAGATATCAAGCCTTCTGACATCCTGACGCGCGAAGCATTTCTCAATGCGATCGCAACTGTCAGCGTGATTGGCGGTTCATCGAATGCCCAGCCGCATATCCAGGCGATGGCGGCCCATGCTGGCGTACCGCTCGAACTGTCTGTGTGGCAGGACCACGGATATGACCTGCCATTGCTGGTCAATATGCAGCCAGCGGGCAAATATCTGGGGGAACGGTTCCACCGCGCCGGTGGCGTTCCTGCGGCGATGTGGGAACTGCTCCAGGCAGGCAAGCTTCACGGCGATGTAACGACCTGTACCGGGCGCAGCATGGCAGAAAACCTGGCCGGCCGCGAAAGCCCCGATCGCGAGGTGATCCGCCCCTTTGCTGAGCCTTTAATGGAGCGGGCGGGTTTCCTCGTGCTGAGCGGGAACCTTTTCGATTTCGGCATCATGAAGACTTCGGTCATCAGCGACGACTTCCGCGAACAATTCCTCTCGCGTCCGGGGCACGAAGGTGTCTTCGAAGCGCGCGCAATCGTGTTCGATGGGTCGGACGATTACCACCACAGGATCAACGATCCTTCGCTGGAGATCGATGACGACTGTATCCTCGTTATCAGGGGCTCTGGCGTCATCGGATGGCCGGGCAGTGCGGAGGTGGTCAACATGCAGCCGCCTGACGCCATGATCCAGCAGGGCAAGCAATGGCTGCCGACGCTGGGTGACGGGCGCCAGTCAGGCACCAGCGACAGCCCGTCTATCCTCAATATCTCGCCCGAGAGTGCAGTGGGCGGCGGGCTCGCCTGGTTGCAGACGGGCGACACGATCCGCATCGACCTGAATGAGGGCACCTGCAACGCGCTGGTCGAAGATGCCGAGATTGCGCGGCGTTTGGCCGAATCGCCGCCTCCGCCGGTGCCGGAGTCCAATACGCCGTGGGAAGAGCTGTTTCGCGAGAAGACCGGCCAGTTGGCGGATGGCGGCGTTATGGATTTCGCGCTGAAATATCGCGGAACGTCGAAGAAGCTCCCGCGCCACAATCACTAGGGTCTTGACCCTACTTGAAGGTCGATACAGCCCGGCTTGAACAGTCGATCAGGTCGGGTCGCTCGCTTCGATCCGCATCGCGATACCTGCCACGCCGCCGGGCGGCAGCATCGTCATTGCACCCGGATCGCGGTTGAGCGCATCGGGCGTGTGGCTGACAGGCTCGACGCATAGCTCCTCGCCATCTGGTGGCGCGAAAACGTGGCAATGCGGCGCGCCGAAGCCGCGCAGGCTTATCGTACCGAGGCCATCGGTGATCGTCGCGCTGCCGCTCCATCCCGTGAAGCAATGATCGACCAGAACCTCGGGTGGTTTGGTTCCCTTGCTCCATGGAGCGAGAAGGTCGGCAGGGTGTCGGGTGTCATCGGGCAGGAACTCGTCGTCGATGCCCAGCATCGCGGTGGCCTCAAACTGCAGAGTGCTGTCTTCGCGGCGCCTGAAATAGGGGTGGAGACCCAGGCCCATGGGGGCCGGCTGGTCGGCACGGTTCTCGACCATCAAGCGCACCGTGCAGCCGGTCTCGTCCAGCGCCACATGTTGGTGCGCACGATAGGCCCAGGGCCAATCCCCATCGCCCTTATAGTCGTCTTCCAGCAGAGCGGATGCGCCATCGCTGCGCACCAATCGCCATTCCCGCAACCAGCCTGTGCCGTGCAGCGGATGGGGTTGCGGCGCGAAATTGGGCGCAATGGCGATATCGCGAGTGCCAAAGGCAAAGCGACCCTTCGCTATGCGGTTGGCATAGGGCACCAGCGGGAAGCACGCCGTCTCAAGCGGATGCACCGCGCCAGATGGCGTTTCGCGCAGTACAGCCACGCCCTTTCGCCGGAGCGCAGCAAGTGCGCCGCCGACGTCCGGTTTGAGTACGGCCTGCCAATCGCCCGCTGCAAGCGTGACCAAAGTTATCCCTCAGCCTTGCTGGCAAGCGATTGCGCAAGATCCGCATTCGCCTTGACCAGGGCCAGCATGTCCGCGTCGGTATCGAAATTGCCGTACCAGCCCTGCGGCTCATGCGGCGGATCGCCCATATAGGCACCGTCACCATTGACGAAGCGGAAGTCTTCGTGCTTGGCGCGCGCCTCGCCGTTCCAGGCCCAGAAATTGCTGCCGATCAGCGGACCGCCATCGGTCCAGCTCTTTTCGACTGCGCTGTAGATCTCGCCATAGAAGCGCTGGCGGAATGTAGTGGGCACATCGGGCGAGTATTTTTCGCCGTCGCGCGGGAAGCCGAATTCCTCGATGATCAGCGGCTTGTCAGCCTGAGTGGCAAGGCGCTGGTGCACGGCAATGTAATCGCGCGTGTTCTTTTCGCCGGTTGCCCAGGTCCCGGCAAGGTCGTCGCCTTTCACCCATCCCCAGTTCAACGGCCAGATATGCGCGGTGAGATAATCGGCATTGGCATGGGCGCGCAGCACGATCTCTTCATTACCATTGGCCGAGGTTGTTCCTTCCTGCCCCAGCGACACGAGATGGTTCGGATCGAGTGCACGGATGCGGGCGAAACTGGCATCGATCCAGTCGTAATATGCATCCTTCGTCTTCTCGATCATGGCATCGCTGCCACCTGGTCGCGGTTCGTTGGCGAGCTGCCAGCTCATCACTGCAGGATCATCCGCATAGCTCTTGCCCGTCACCGAATTGGTGCGGCCGACCATGGCATCGAGATGCTCATTGTAGAGCGCACGCGCAGCTTCATTGGTATAGAATTGCGCGGTGGCGTCGCCATATTCCGGCCAGGGGTGGTCGGGGTCGCCATTGTCCACATATTCGCCCGTAATGCGCCACAGCAACGTCTGCAGGCCGCCGGACCATTCCCAGAAGTTGGACAGGGCAAGCACCGCCGTCATGTCGCGCTTGGCAATTTCGGCCATGGCGAAATCGAGCCCTTCGAACAGGGCCTTGTTGGCTGTGCCATCCGCATGTGTGAAGCCCGGCTTGATCGAGTTCATGAGCGGGCCTTCCTCGGCAGAGGCCATGATCCGCAGATTGTTGATCCCGGTCGCTTTCAAGCGGTCGAGTTCGCGCATCAGCCGGGCGCGGTCGCCATATTCCGTATCGGCGCCCAGCCACGCGGCGTACCACATGTTCGCGCCGGTGATGCGGTAAGGTTCGTCCCCGCGGAGGAGCTTCGATCCCTGCCTGGTAATGAAACCGGACTTGTCTGCTTTCGAAGCGACACAGCCGGGGAGAACGAGCGCTGCGCCTCCGGCAAGCCCGGCGCCCAGAACAGATCTGCGTTTCCACATCATTGAGTCACCTCCAGTTCGAAGCCCGGTACTGGCAATCCACGGGCATCATAAAGATTGACGATCGGCGCATCGGACCATGCGTATCGCACGCGGGTGGGGGTCTCCCCGTCGGCAAGCGAGAAGGTCAGGGTATCACCATGAATGGTGGGCAGGGCGTATCGGCAACTCCCGGCAGCCTCACCGCAAAGTTCGAAGCCGATCGCAACCGGGCCGCCAAGAGCGGTGAGGCCGCCTTCGACGCCTTTGAAAGAAACAGTGAGCTTGCCATCCGCCAGCTTCGCCGATTGCGGCATGGGCATCGGCTTGCCTTCCGCCGCCCAGGCGAGGCGCTTGCCCAACAGGTTCTTGTTGGCAGGGTGGATATCGGTGGGTTCGCCGATGTCGATCGCGGTGACCAGCGCGGCGTTCCGATCCGCCTGGACACCCATGAGCTGTTCTTCGCGGAGCTGGGCCCAGCCCGATTCCACCGGCTTTGAGGTTCGCGCTCCGTAATCGGCGAGTTGCACCACCAGCATGCGCGCCTGCTCACCGAACTGGCGCCGCCAGCCAGCAAAGAGTTCGCGCAGCTTCACGTCGTAATGCGGCTGTCCGACGTCGGCTTCGCCCTGATACCAGGCGACTCCCGCCAGCCTCATCGGACCGATCGGAGCAATCATGTAATTGTGCATGACGCCGATGCCGGCGTTTGCATCCCAGGGCGCGCGAGGCGGGACGCCCGTGACCGTCCCGATCGAAAATTCCCAGTCAGAACCGAGCGGCACCGTGCCATTGGCTGAATCGAAAAACAGGCGGTCCGCACCCTGGAAGAAGCCGCCAGTGTCCCACATGTTGTTGACCGCGATCAGCACTTCGTTGCGGCCCGGCTTGAGATATTTCGCCGGCACCTTGTAGTGACGTTCGACGCCCCAGCCGAAGGTGTAGCCGACCGGATGCCCGTTGACCCAGGTAAGGTCGAGATCGTCGAGCGCACCAACAGACAGCGTTCCCCCCGCCTTGGCCTGCTCCGCAGTCAATTCGAAAGCCTGCTTCAGCCAGACATTGGCGTTGGGGTTCTTGTCCAGACCCGTTCCGGTCCAGTTGTTCCAGAAGCTTATGCTCGGGACAGGCTTCCAGTCGAGCATGGAAGGATCAGTCCAGGGTTCGCGGCCGTTGTCATTGGCACGCCACCAGTCATACCACCGAGGCACGAATGCCTGCGCTGCAGCGAGCGGATCGGCTTCATACATTTGAAGCTGGTCGAGAGCTTCCTGCCCGTAGAGCTCCCGCACGCTTTCCGGCGTGAGCCATGCGCGGGCCGCGCTGCCACCCCAGTTGGAGTGAATCAGGCCGACCGGCACGCCTTCTTGCTCGGCGCGCAGCTGCTTGCCCATATAGAAGCAGGCGGCGGAAAACTCGCTCACGGTTTCGCGGTTGGCCGGCGCCCAGCTTACAGGCGAGGCAAACTGCTTGCGAGGCAGTGCCGCAGTATCCTTGGGCACCATGACCAGCCGGATGCCGTCATCCTTTGCCAGTCGCAGCTCGTTCCACGTGTTGAGTGCGCGGGTGACCTGAAGTTCCATATTCGACTGGCCGGAACACAGCCAGACATCGCCGATCAGGATATCACTTGCAGTCACGCTGCCATCAGGATCGGAGACAGTGAGGCTGACCGGTTCTTCCGAAGCTTCACGTGCGGCGAAGCGGAGGAGGTAATTCCCGCTGGCGTCGGCTTTGGCCGTTGCTTTCTCCGAAGCGAGAACGCCCGTGACTGTCGAGCCCGGATTTGCAGTACCCGAAATCTCGATCGGAAGGCCCCGTTGGAGGACCATATGGTCGCCATAGGCTGCACCCAGCGTCGGTGCGGCGACACTGGGTGTCGCGAGAGCGGTGGCGATTGCCCCAACCGCGAATTGGATGGCCTTACAGAACCTCATGACAGTTTTGCTTGGGGCTGGGCAAAGCCTTTCACCGGACTCTGGAATGCGAACAGTCCGCCTGCGGCGGGATATTGCTGCATGTCCTGAGGCTCCATGTTTTTGGTGGCACTCGTGACATAGACCGTGTCGAGATCCGGTCCGCCGAATGCCATTTTGGTCACATCACGTGCCGGGATCGCCACGGTCGAAAGCAGTTCGCCAGCGGGCGAAAAACGCGCGACATGACTGCCAAGATAGAGCCCGGTCCAGACGCAGCCTTCGGCATCGACGACGGGACCGTCAGGATAAGCGTCAGGGAACAGCGCGCCCGTGTCGGCGAATAAGGTGGCTTCACCCACGCCATCCGCGCTGAGATCGGCGGCCATGATTATCTGCTTGCTGGTATCGGTGAAATAGATCCTGCTGCCCTCGGCATTCACTGCCGGGCCGTTGGTAATTGTGATGCCTGTTGGCCCGGCCTGCCTGATGTTTCCGCGATCGAAGACATAGAAACTGCCACTGGGCTGCTGCTCGTTATCATCCATGCTGCCAAACCAGACACGCCCCCAGGGATCAGTGCAGGCATCATTCAGGCGATTGTGCGCAGGCTCGCCGGGAACGCTGGACAGTTTTTCGAAGGCCTGCGTTTCCGGGTCGAACGTGTAGAGTCCGTCCTTCAATCCACACAGCAGAAGCCCGCCTTCAGCAGGCAGGGCCCAGCCGATTTGGCCGGGAGCCTCGCTACAGGAATTGCTCCCGCTGGCCGGATCGAGATGCCACAGCTGATGGCGCTTGATATCGACGAACCAGACAACCTGGCGGCTCGCATCCCAAAGCACCCCTTCGCCCAGCTTGGCGTGTAGGGGCAGGACAGTTTCGACTTTGGCCATCATCTCCATCCCGCATCCACCCAATAATTGTGCGCCGTGCAAAAACGGGCATCGTCCGACGCAAGGAATAGTGCCATTGCTGCGATGTCGACCGGCTGGATGCGTCCGTCGAGACACTGCGCCGCGACGATCTCGGCCTCGCCTTCAGGTGTATACCACTTCATCTGGCGAGGGGTCTGAACGTTGCCGGGAATGATCGCGTTGACGCGAATATTGTCGCGGCCGAGTTCGCGCGCGAGCGAACGGGTGAGCCCTTCAATTGCGGCCTTCGCCGTCTGATAGATCGTGAGGTCCTCCAGTCCGAGATGCCAGCTGATCGATCCAAGATTGATGATGCTTCCGCCGCCAGCGCTACGCATGCTCGGTATGACCGCTTGCGCGGCGAAGAACTGATGCTTCAGATTGACGGCCATGCCCGCGTCCCAGGATGCGGGAGTAACTTCACCGACCTGGTGCCGGTCATCATTGGCTGCATTGTTTATCAGGACATCGCAGCCGCCAAGCTGCCCGATCACATCGCCAATTGCCGCGCAATAGCGATCGGTATCGGTGATGTCGCAATGAACAAACAAGGGAGCGACGGCGCAGTCACTCAGCTGTTCGGCAACTTCACGGCCCGCTTCTTCCTGCACGTCGAGGAAAGCGACCGCGGCGCCCTGCTGTGCAAATGCCTGCACGATGCCCTTGCCGATGCCGGATCCGCCACCGCTGATAATGATCCGCTTGCCGTTCAGGCTGGGATAGACGGCCTGGCTTCCCGCTCCTTCGCCCTGGGTGGTATTCATCGTCCTGAGCTCCCTTGCAGAACGGTAGGTGCGGCTTGAAAGATTGTTTTCATGGCGGGTCAGATCCGTTCGATTAGGCCGCGTGCGGCCAGATTGCGCGCGAACTCGCCGAAGCCCATCGTCCAGGCTGGCGCGTCTCGTGACGTGGTGACAGTGTTGACGAGGCTTCCGAGCCGCTGCGAGCTGATGGTAACGACATCGCCGGGCTTGTGAGTGAACCCGGCACCGGGTTCGTCACGATCCTGGGTAGGCGCGAAGAGCGTGCCGCAGAACAGCACAAATCCATCGGGATAGTGATGCTCGGACAGTGTCTGGCGCACAAGGTCGAGTGGGTCGCGGCTGATTTCCGCCATCACATTCGTCCCTTCGAGCCGGTAACCGTCTTCCCCTTTGATCAGCAGGTCGACATTGGCCTGCCTGACATCGTCGACGGTAAATCCATCGTCGAGAAGCCGGATGAAAGGCCCGATGGAACAGGAAGCCGTGTTGTCCTTCGCCTTCGACAGCAAGAGCGCCGAACGGCCTTCGAAGTCGCGCAGGTTTACGTCATTGCCCAGCGTGGCGCCCACTACCTCGCCACGCGGATCGACGATCAGCACAATTTCAGGCTCAGGATTGTTCCACGAGGAATCCGACCGCACACCGATCGGCGCACCTGCTCCGACGGTGGAAAGAACAGGGGACTTGGAAAAGACCTCCGCGTCGGGCCCGATCGCCACTTCAAGATATTGCGACCACATCCCGTCTTCGATGAGCGCGGCTTTGAGTTGGGCTGCCTCGTCACTTCCGGGCACGACGGAACGAATTCCCGAACCGACCCGTTTTTCGAGAGAAGCGCGAATTTCGCTCGCAAGCGATGCGTCGCCTCTGGCGCGTTCCTCGATCACCCGTTCGATTGCGGAAAGTGCGAAGGTCACGCCACATGCTTTCACGCACTGAAGATCGATCGGGGAAAGGAGCGTCCAGCCAGTCGGAAGGCCGTCTGCAACCGGGCCGATGGCGCGGCCACCGTCAAATACCCGCCTGTCGATCGCACCAGCGACGCTGGCCGCACGATCGGTCAGATCGAACAGGGTTCCATTCTCAATTGTCAGCACATGTGGCCCGTCAGGAGCCTGCGCGCGCCCTATGAACCGGCCGGCCTTGTAGTCGCCCGGAAGATATTTTTCGATTTCGACGGACATTCGCCTTCTTGCCCTCTCCACTGATAGCGCTACCATAGGGGCGGAATTCTTGCGGGGCAAGCCCGTCGGAGCATGGTTTGGGAGATTCTATGCGTTTGGTAACAGCATCACTTCTCGCGATCGCGGCGCTTGCGCCGCTCAAGGCCCAGGCAGGGCCGTCTGCAGAGTTCGATTTTCTCGAGTATCGTGCGCAGGATCGAGTCGCTCCGCTCAAAGACGGAGAATATGCCAACCCCATATTGCCGGGCTTTCAGCCAGACCCTTCCATCGTGAAGGTGGGCGAGGATTTCTACCTTGTAAACTCGACATTCTCCTGGTTTCCCGGATTGCCGATCTATCACAGTCGCGACCTGGTTCATTGGCGGCAGATCGGCAATGCAATTGACAGGCCGGGCCAGATCGAACTGACCGGGCTTGGCACCAATCGCGGGTTGTTCGCGCCATCCATATTCCATCACGATGGCCGGTTTTGGATCGTAAACACCTGCATCGAGTGCCGCGGAAATTTCGTCATCACGGCCGAGGATCCGGCTGGCCCCTGGAGCGATCCGATTTGGCTCGATTTTGGCGGAATCGATCCATCGCTGTACTTCGGCGAGGATGGGAAGGCATGGATCGTCTATAATGACGCGCCTCCTGGTGAGCCGCTTTATGACGGGCACCGCGCCTTGTGGATGAAGCGCTTCGATCCGGAAGCGATGGCCGTGATCGGCGAAGCGATCCTGCTGGTGAATGGCGGAGTAGATCTCTCGACAAAGCCAGTCTGGGCGGAAGGGCCGCATATCTACCGTGTTGGCGACTGGTATTATCTGATGGCGGCAGAGGGCGGGACCGCCGAGCAGCATTCCGAAACCATCTATCGTTCCCGTTCGGTCGAAGGGCCATACGAACCCGGTCCCTACAATCCGATCCTGACGCAACGCGATCTGCCGTCAGACCGTCCCGACCGTGTCGAGGCGACGGGGCATGCCGATCTGGTGAGGCTGGACGACGGTAGCTGGTGGGGCGTGTTCCTTGCGACGCGCCCTTTTGCGGGGCAATCGACATTGCTTGGGCGGGAAAGCTTCCTGCTTCCCGTTAGCTGGCACGACGGTTGGCCGCGCTTTCTCGATCATGGCGAGCCTGTTCCCTTGGCAGGGAAGCGACCTGGATTGCCCCAATCCAAGGGAGACGATTGGCTCGCATGGCGTGACGATTTTGCCGAAACGGGGCTGGGCGCTCAGTGGCTACGGCTGCGTACTCCAGGTCCGGTACAGCAATGGGCCCTGGGGGATGGTCGCCTGCAACTCGCGGCCAGTTCGGATTCGGCGGGATCGCTTGGGCACCCTGCATTCGTCGGGCGGCGCTTGCGGCATCACGAAGCGGATTTCACGACCAGGCTCACTTTCGTCCCGAGTAGCGAAGGCGATTTCGCAGGCCTGCTCGCCTTCATGGACGAGACGCATTTTCTTGCGTTTGGCAAGGAGAAGGGGAAGCTGGTCGCCCGGCTGAGGGCAAGTCCGGATCAGACGGAACGGGGCGAGATCGTGGCGCAGCAAGATCTGGACCGGAAAGGCCCTATCGATCTCAAACTTAGCTTGCGAGGTGGCACGGCCAGGCTAGCCTGGCGCGCCGCTGGCACCACTGGCTGGCAGCAATTGGGCAAAGATATCGATGTAGAGCCGCTCTCAACCATACATGCGGGCCTGTTCACGGGCCTGGTTGTGGGTCCCTACGTCTATTCACCCGAATAGCTCACCCGGTGGGCGGCCTCGCCGCAGATTACTCCTCTAGGCCCAGTGCCTTGAGCATTCCCGGCTTCCACGCTCCGGCCTTGCGGTCGTAGAAGGGGAATGTGTTTGCATAGGCCCAGACGCATATGCCGATACCTGTCGGCTCGAATGCCTCGCGCACGACGCGATGGTATTGGGCACGATCCTTCGTCGAGATATGTTTGTCGTAAGCACCTACTTCGCCCATGAACGGCACTTTGCCGGTCCGTTCGATATAGGCTTCGATCTTTGCGACATCCTTGGCAAGTTGCGCCTTGTCTTCGTCTGTCGGGAAGTTCCGGCCAGGAGGGGGAATGTCGGGTGCGACCCAGCTTGCTCCCTGGTGCGTATAGGCAAACGGATCATAATAGTGGAACGTCGGATAGACATTCGGATCCTCGGGCAGCGGAAGTGTTGCGAGTGATTCCAGTCCGCTCCAATCCTCGCCGCCGATGATCACTGCACGGGTAGGATTGACCGCCCGCACCGCTTTCAGCGCCGGGGCGAGCGTTTCAAGAAGATTGGAATGGTCGAAATTTTCGTGGGGTTCGTTCTCCAGTTCAAACCAAAGGTGATCCTCGGGATAATCGGCAAATCGCTGGGCGATCTGGCTCCACACGGCGCCGTGCCGATCGGAGATGCCGAGCGGATCATCGTGGATCCCATCGAAATGATGGCTGTTCAGGATCACGTTGAGTTTGGCGGCCAGCGCCCAGTCGACAATTTGCTGGATGCGGTCCATCCAGGCCGGATCAACCGTGTAGGGCGGTTGATCGCTCGTCTTGTTGCTCCAGCGCACGGGAATGCGAACGGTCTTGAAGCCGGCTGCCGCGATCCGCTCGAAATCGGCCTGCTCGGCAGCTGCACCGCCCCAGGCGCCTTCGGTTTCCGGTTCGAGCGTGTTGCCGAGATTGATGCAGGTGCCGATCGGCAACGACTTCGCGGGGTGAGCCGAATCTTGCTGCGCATATGCGACCGGTGACTGGAATGTGAGCGCGGCTGCCAGGAACGCGGTTGCGAGCTTGCGTTTCATGTCTCTTTCCTTTTGCGATCGGGTGCTTGGCTTCAACTGCACGGTACAATCTGGTCCGCGTCCGTTCCGAGCCGTACTTCGCCAATGGCAAAGTCAGCCGATCCCTGTGTTTCCAATACGAATGGCTGAGTTAGATTGGTGACGTCAGCTCCCTTCGACCGCAGGCATTTCAGCGGAATGCCATAACGGATGTAATCTGAACTTACCGGCAAGTCGAAATCGGTAAATCCGCGGCTTTCGGGGCCAATCGCGCCCAGACGCGCCCTTTCCGGTGCGTCCCAGACTTTCAAGGTCACCAGCAGAAGTATGTCGGCGTTGGTTTCCCGATCGATATCGACCGCTTCGAAATTGCGGAGCTGAACGCTGGCTGTTCCACCCTTGATCGAAAACCGCCGTGCGCCTTCCTGAACCTTGAAGTTCTCTGCGGTCACTCGCACACGACCACCTAGTGCTTCTGCAGGAGCAGTGGTGATGCGGGTCTGTTCGCCGGTACCCTCTCCTTCGACCAGCAGCGACCAGCGCGATGCGGGCACACCGGCGCTGAACCAGAGGCGACTGTCGCCCGCGAGTGAGCTTGCGTCGAGCTCGGGCAGGGCGGCCCATGCCTTTGCCGGCGAATGGTAGTCGAGGCCGTATCCGAACTGGAAAAGCGTTCCTTCGCTCAGTTGTAGCGTAAGTGGCCAGTCGGTCGGCAGCTTGCCCTTGAAGTCATAACGCGGTTTACCCTGCGCATCGCCTATCAGCAGATCGGCTATACCCGCACCTTCGCTTCCGGGCAGCCAGGCCACCACGAAAGCATCGGACGCATTGAGAGCCGGATTTATATAGAGCGGCCGCCCGGTGATCATCACCGCGACGACGGGTATTCCCTCCGCCTTCAGTTTGCGCATGGTTTCGTAGGGGGCTGTCAGTTCGGAATCGAGCGCCAGCACTGCGCGGTCACCCTGGAACTCGGCGTAGGGAGTCTCGCCAAACACCACAACGGCAGCGTCAGGCCTTTCTTTGAAGCTGCCGTCGGGCGAAAGTTCTGCGCTACCGCCGCCTGCCTCGACAGCCTGTTTCAGTCCGCTCCAGATCGAAGTGGCCCCTGGGAACTGGCTGTTGTCGATTCCCGTGCCCTGCCAGGTGATCGTCCAACCGCCGGACTGGCGAGCGATATCGTCCGCTCCGTCGCCGGCGACCAGCAGGCGGCCGCCCGGCGCGATGGGCAATACGCCCTGGTTCTTGAGCATGACGAGCGATTCCCGCACTGCCTCTCGTGCAATCGCGCGATGCTCTGGTGAACCAAGCAGCTCGTAGCGCCCCGAATAGGGCCGATCGGAGGGCTTGCCCGCTTCGAACAGGCCGAGCCTTCCCTTGACCCGCAAGATGCGCGTTACGGCGTCGTCGATCCGCTCCATTGGGATCGCACCCTTCTTTGCGCGCCGAAGCAGGTCCTTGTAGATTGGTTTCCAGGTATCGGGTGCCATATACATGTCGACCCCGGCCACCAGCGCTTGCGGGCAGCTTTCGTTGGTGCAGCCTTCTACCTGGCCATGGGCGTTCCAGTCTGACACAACAAAGCCGCCGAAGTCCCAGCGATCCTTCAATACGCCAGTCAACAGGCTCTTGTTGCCTGTCATCTTGCGGCCCTGCCAGCTCGAGAAGCTCGCCATCACGGTTGCGACGCCTGCCTCGATTGCGGCCTCATAAGGCTTGCCGTGGATGTCGCGAAGTTCTTCCTCGGATATCTGGGCATCGCCCTGATCCACGCCGTTGTGCGTGCCGCCGTCGGCAAGGAAGTGCTTGGTTGAAGCGATCACCTTGTCCTGGGCCAGAAGGTTCTGATTGTCGGGGCCTCCCTGCAGGCCGCGGATCATCGCTCCAACATAAGACGCGACGAGATCGGGGTCAGATGAATAGCCTTCGTAGGCGCGGCCCCAGCGGAAATCCTGCGGCACGGCGACCGTCGGTGCGAAGGTCCATTCCTGGCCGGTGACACGGATCTCCCTGGCCGTCGCTGCGCCGATCTGTTCGATCAATGCCGGGTCGCGCGTCGCGCCGAGCCCGATATTGTGCGGGAAGATCGTGGCACCGATGATGTTCGAATGGCCGTGCACCGCATCGGTGCCCCAGATCACCGGGATGCCGACCCCGCCATCGGAGGTGTCGACCGAGGCAAGGTAGAATGCGTCGGCGGCGGCAAGCCAGTCTGCTGCCGGTGACAGATCATTGCCGTTCGGCCCGCTGTTGCCGCCGACCAGGATCGAGCCGATGTGGTATTTCTTCAGATCGTCTGGCGTCACGCAGCACAGGTCTGCCTGGACAAGCTGGCCGATCTTTTCCTCGATCGTCATGCGCGAAAGCAGGTCCGCGATCCGTGCTTCATCTTTGGCGTCGAGCGGAACGGGATATTCATAAGCGGGCCATATCGCGGGGTTCGCGATGCCGGCGTTGCTCTGTGGCACGCTGGTCTGAGTGACCGGAACGGGGGCGGATTCGACCGCCGCAGGGGTGCATCCGGTTAAGGATGCCGCAGCCAGAATCGAAAATCGAAAGCCGATACGGCCCATCAGATATCCTCCCTCCGTGTGGAAACGCCGCCAAATATTCAAGGCATGCGTTTCACGCTCTATTGTGAGCGCTATCATCCTGCTATGGAATGGTGGCCTCCGAGTCAATCGTGCATCGCGAGATTGTGAGTGGTCGGCACCCCTATGGGTTCACTTTTCCGCCCCTTACAGGGAACAATGCTTGCCTTGTGTGCCTTCGCGCCCTAGCCTCAAGCAGACTGGTGAAGGCAGACAGAATCTGCAGTGCCGGAATTTGGGGAGGGATATCGGAAATGTGGCATGAGCGATTGATAGCGCTACCAAGAAATTGCGTCTGGGTTTCGCTTCATTCTCCCGACAAGAACCGTGTCGCTGCGTGGCGTGTAGGGAGGGGCGCATGACAGCCCAATCATTGGCCAAGCCCATGGGCCGGTATCGTTGGGGCATTTGCGCCCTGTTGTTCTTCGTCATCACGATCAACTACATCGATCGCCAGGTCATCGGTGTGCTCAAGCCTGTGATCGAAAGCGAAATGGGCTGGAGCGAAGTCGACTACGGCAACATCGTAACAGCATTTCAGTTGAGCTACGGCGTTGGTCTGCTGCTTGTCGGGCGCTGGCTCGATGCTGTCGGCACGCGCAAGGGCATGGCGATTGCCATCGCGCTGTGGAGCCTTGCTGCGGCGCTCCATTCTGTGGCGCGGACCGTCTTCCAGTTTGTGCTGGTTCGCATGGCTCTGGGCGTTGCGGAAAGCGCTGGTTATCCCGGCGCCGTCAAGTCGATCGCCGAGTGGTTTCCGCGCCGCGAACGCGCGCTGGCCATGGGGTTCCTGAACGCCGGTGCCAATGTGGGCGTGGTGCTTACACCGATTATCGGGATTACCATCGCCGGAATCTATGGCTGGCAAGCCGCCTTTCTTGTAACCGGACTGCTCGGGCTGGTGCTTCTCGTGATTTGGCTGCGGTTCTTCCGTCAGCCAGCCGACCATGCCGGACTGACCGGCGAAGAACGGGACTGGATCGAGCAGGACGGTGAGCAGATGGCTCAAGAGCCGCTCAAATGGCGCGATGCACTCCGCCAGCGTCAGGCCTGGTATTTCATCTGCGGCAAGTTCTTTACCGACCCGGTCTGGTACCTGTTCCTGTTCTGGCTTCCCGATTTTCTCGCCAAGACGCAGGGCATGGAGCTGTTCCCGAAAGGCGATAGCGGGATCCTGGCGACGATCGGCCCGGCTCTGATCGGTGTCTATCTGCTTGCCGATATCGGTTCGATTGCCGGCGGCTGGCTCTCCTCGTCGCTCATCGCCCGGGGGTGGAGCGTCAATCGCGCGCGCAAGACGACCTTGTTTGCGGCCGCTTGCCTGGCCGTACCGCTGGTGACAGTGGCAAGTGTGCCGAGTTCGTTGGTTGCAGTTCTGCTCATCGGTCTCGGAACGGCGGCGCATCAGGCCTTCAGTTCGAATATCTTTACAATGATTGCGGATCTTTATCCTCGCAATGCAGTGGCCACGATTGCGGGGATGGGCGGGCTTGCTGGCTCGATCGGCGGGATATTGATCGCGCAGGCAACCGGATGGACGCTCGAGCTGACCGGTTCATATGTGCCGATCGTCATCTACGCCGGGATGGCCTATTTGATTGCCTTCCTCTGCATCCATCTGATTGTTCCGCGGATGGAGCCGGTGACGGTGAACGAAGGGGCCTAGGTAGGCGCGAGGTGCCACGCCAGGAGAATTCGTGAAGATGACGGTGAGGGAGCTGGTGGGCGCGGCAAGGATTGAACTTGCGACCCCACCCGTGTGAACGACGATGCTATGCACGCGTACGGACAGATACGGACTCATTAAGCACTTGAAAATAAGTCTTTTTCGTCTATAGCCATTCTTGGCAGTTCGCATAGGTTTTTCATATTTTTTTCATACTTTTTGCGATCTCAGGCAAGGCGATTATGGCACTGGTGGACCTTAGCAGGATTGGTTTCCGCGAAAGATTGAAACCGAGAGACGATAAGGAGCCCTATTGGCAGCGGCTCCAGGCTGGTTGGTATCTTGGCTATCGTCCATCCAAGCTTGGCAGCGCTGGGGCATGGTTTGCGCGAGCCTATGACGAGGACACGCAAAGGTACCGCCGAAAGAACCTTGGCCACTTCAAGGGTAAGATTGGCAACGAAGTGTTTGCGGCTGCCAGAAAGGAAGCGGAAGCTTTTGCGGAGCTGGTCGAAGCGGGCGGCATTCAGGCCGTAATGCTCGAAACCGTTGCAGATGCATGTCGTGCGTATCTGGACGAGAAACCGGGATCAATCGCAGAAGGTGTTTTCCGGCGCCATGTGTTCGACGACCCTTTGGCGAAGATCAAGCTTTCGAAATTGCGCAGGCGACACCTGGTAGAATGGCGAAAACGCCTTGAGCGTACTCCAGCGCTGATCAGCCGAAGCAAGAAAGGCGAAAAGCGCGTCAAAGTCCGCTCTGCGTCAACCGTCAATCGCGATATGGTCCCGTTACGAGCAGCGCTTTGGCGCATACTCCCGCCTGGAACACCGAAATCTGATGCTGCTTGGCAAGAGGCGTTGAAGCCGATCAAGGGTGCTGGTCGGAGACGGGACCTCTACCTTGATCGAAATGAACGCAGGAAGCTGCTTGCAGAACTTGAAGCGGACATAGAGCCGTTCGTTCGCGCTCTGTGCTTTCTTCCTTTGCGTCCAGGCGCGCTAGCCGCATTGAAGGTCAGCAACTTTGACAGGCGGACTAGAACTCTGACGATTGGTTCCGACAAGAACGGTGTGCCTCGACAGATCTTGGTCCCCCATAGCATTGCGG
Source organism: Altererythrobacter sp. (assembly GCF_050299635.1). Lineage (NCBI taxonomy): Bacteria > Pseudomonadati > Pseudomonadota > Alphaproteobacteria > Sphingomonadales > Erythrobacteraceae > Altererythrobacter > Altererythrobacter sp. Next base: position 18,205 of record NZ_JBNKWF010000016.1, on the reverse strand, counting down.
ATTTCTTGAGTGAGCAATCGAAGAGCAAGTTGCCGTCTGCTTGGATTTTCACCCGAGGTGATGGAGTCCCTTGGGTTAAGGATACGTGGAAAGGGCCGATCAAGATGGCGGTGAAATCTGCCGGCCTTCCCGATCAAGCAACGGCATACACCATGCGCCACAGTGTCATTACTGACCTTGTCCGAGGAGGTCTCCCAATACTCACGGTCGCACAGATGTCGGATACAAGCGTGGCCATGATCGAGAAACACTATGGCCATTTGGTGCTCAATGATGCCGAGGAGGCGTTGGCCAAACTAGTTCTGTGAGTACGCGGTACTCTCTCCGCCCACGCTGGAACTTGCCAGCAAATAGGATCATGATGGCCGCCCTACACGGGTCTGCCAACCATGCTCGAACTGCTCAGGACCATGCGCCAGACCCACGTCGGCGTTGCTAGACCGACTGACCCATCATTGCCACATCCTCGAAACCGGAAACGACGGCTTCCGCTTCAAGGCATCCGCCGCCAGCGGCAAACAGAAAAAGGAGACCGAACAACACTTGACCAAAACCGAAACCGGGAGAACATAGCCCCCAGCAACCCGGGTCAGTTCTCGATGATAATCCCGGGTCACTTCTCAGCGGAAATCAACAGGTGGCCTGAAGGGCGGCCTAGTTCGCGTCACACTGGCGAGTCACTTTGCCGCCGCGATTATAGGATGTCCACACAAGACGGCACCCACACGGTAGTACACGGCTGGTTGGTACCCGATCCCGCTTGCCCAATTCATAGAGGACACGCGATTCAGACGTGAGAGGTGTGGTTGCTGCGTCCGCTCGTCGCCTTGGTGTTCAATTGGTCATCAGTTCCAAGCGAGACGGTCGATCTTCCCATTGCGGAAGGAAGGATTCTTCGACAATTTCCAGTTGGACGAACGCTGGGCACCTTCGTGACGGTCTGGTTCCCAGCGCAATTTGGGGGCAGGTATGATAGGATGAAGCAGCGGGGCAATGCGCCCGCGGCTTTGGAAATTCTGGCCGTATAGCTGTGACTCACATCATTCTGATGACCGGCTGTTAGGGAAATGAGGCGCGTGGAGGGTAAGGCCGTTCAAGGAGAGCGCATAACGAAAAGCCTGCCGCTGACATTGGGCAGCGATTTTGTTCGCGCCTTCCTCAAGGGCGCCGAGCTTCGCGGCTATGACCCTGAAGCCCTATTGAGGAAGGCGGGGATTGCGCCCGCAATCCTCATCGATCCCGATCTTCGACTTGACGGCAGGGATTTCCAGCATCTGACCTACACGATCCAGGGCGAAATGAACGACATCTTCATGGGGTTTATGGAGCAGCCCGGCAAACTTGGATTGGATCGCGAGCAGGGACGTGTCCGCTTCCAGTGCGCGACGCTCGGCGAGGCGCTGCGCTCATCGACGCAGTTTCGCGAGGTGATCCGCAATGACATCAGCTATGAATATGTGGATGACGCAAAGCGACGGGAGTTCACGCTTACTGTCAATTACCGAGTAATTCCGGAGGTCGACCGGGCATTGTTCCATTGGCACCGACTGACCCTCATTTACCGCTATTATAGCTGGCTTATCGGCCGGCGGATCGCGCTTCGGCGCGCCAGTTTCGAGGAGCCGGAGCCAGTTGAGCCTGATGCCCGCCGCCGCTATGGAATTTTCGATTGCGAGAGGCACTTTGATGCGTCCGCCTATTCTCTCACCTTTGACCGAAAATATTTATTGAGTCCTATCATCCGCAAGAGCGAGGCCGAGCATGTCGACTATGTCCTCGACAATCCCGACTGGTTCAGCATTCCGGGGCAAGGCGCAAGCTGGGCGCGACAAACCGAGCAGGTCATCATGCGCTTGCAGCAGCGCGGCGTCTGGTCGCCAAATATCGCCACGGTCGCCGCCATGCTTTCAGTGGGTGCCCGGACCTTGCGGCGCAACCTCGCGCGCGATAATGAGTCCTTCACCCGCATCAAGGCGCGCATGCGCTGCGATCTTGCGATCGCGTACCTGATCGCGACCGACCTTCCGATCACGGTGGTTGCCGAATATGTCGGCTTTTGCGAGCCGCCCGATTTCACCCATGCCTTTGTTGGCTGGACAGGGCTTAACCCCTCCGCCTATCGCGAGCGGCACGCGCACGACAAAGACCTCATTCCGGCCGCCTCCGCGCGCCTCGCCAGCCATAATCAGGCGGCGGTGTAGCGCCAAACCCGGCGCAACCATGTCATTTATTCCAATCATCAGTGCGCAAGGCTCCATGGCGGCCTTAGTCTGAATGCCTAACACTTCTCCCGGACAAAATGATGGGGAAATGCGAGGCAATGGCGTTGGACAGGCGCTCTTACGAGTTGATGGTGCAGGGGCGCGATCTGCCATGGATCTTGAGGCAATGGGTGACGCGCACCCCGGACAAAGATTTTCTGATCTGGGTACCGCACGAAGGCGCGCATCGACGCTGGAGCTATGCGCAGTTTGACGCGGATGTCCGCGCATGCGCTGGCGGTCTGCAGCGCCAGGGCATCGACAAGGGCAGCCGCGTGCTGCTCCATTTGGAGAATTGCCCCGAATTGCTGATCGCCTATTTCGCCTGTGCGGCGATCGGCGCTGTGGCGGTGCTCGACAATATGCGCTCAACCGAGGCCGAGATCGCTTGGTATCTCGAACTCGTCGCTCCAACCGCCATCATTACCCAGCCGTACCATCGCGAACTCTTCACCCGCATTGCCCCTGCTGGCTGTTCCCTGGTGGTGGCATCCCAGCCCTGCGGGCCTGACGGAGCGGAGCCGGGGGCGCTGTCGTTTGACGATCTGCTGGATGCGGAGCCGTTTTCCGACGATCGCCCACCGGAACCGATGCTTGACCTGCGCGTCCAGTTCACCAGCGGCACCACCTCGCGGCCCAAGGCGGTGCTCTCAACCCATGCCAACACGCTCTTTGCCGCGCAACAGACGGCCTACGCCTATGGCCTGCGTCAGGATGACATCTGTCAGCTGTTCGTGCCGCTGTTCCACAATAACGGCCTTGCGACGCTGGCGATGAGCACCTTGTGGTCGGGCGGCACGATCCTGCTTCAGCCCAAATTCTCTGCCTCCAACTTCTGGGGGCCAGCGCTGCGCTATGGCGCGACCTGGACGTCCTTGCCCAGCATCTTTTTCGTCAATGCGCTCGCCAGATATGATGTTCCGAAACACCATTTCCGTTTCTGGAGCTTCGCCGTCATGCCCGAGATCGAAAAGCGTTACGGAGTGAAGACGCGCGGCCATTGGGGGATGACCGAGATGATCACCCTGCCGCTGGTGGGCGATCCGTTCCACGTGGGCGGCCTGCTCAATATCGGCCGCCCGGCGCCGGGCAATGAAATCGCAATTCGCCGCCCCGACGGCAGCGATTGCAGCCCAGGCGAAACCGGGCATTTGTTCGTACGCGGTGTGCGCGGGATCACTATCTTCAAGGAATATCTGAACGACCCACAGGCGACCGCCGCCTGTTTCGACGAGGACGGCTGGTTCGACACCGGCGACCGGGTGCGGATCGACGAGAGAGGTGACATCTTCTTCGCCAGCCGCGCCAAGGACATGCTGCGCGTCGGCGGGGAGAATGTCGCGGCGGCCGAGATCGAGGCGGTGATCATGTCGAGCGGCTGGGTCGAGGAATGCGCGGTCGTCGGCAAGCCCGACGTCATGCTCGATGAAGTGCCCGTCGCCTTCGTCATTCCGGCCGACGGCGCGCCCGAAGACCTGCCCAATGCGCTGATCCGGCGCAGCGCGGGCCAGTTGGCGGACTTCAAGGCGTTACGGGAAGTGCATATTGTCAACGACTTGCCGCGATCGACGCTCAACAAGATCGCCAAGCGCAAACTGCGCGCGATGCTGGAATCGGGCGAGGTTGTGTAGTCCAAAATACGGTCAACTTTTCCAACAACTCCTGCTCCGGTCTCCATGGCTAGGCGCTCTGCGTCGGCGGTAGGATTGGTCCGGATTTAGAGAGAGCCGGGCATGGGGATGAGCAAGTCCCCTACCGGCGATGGCATCTGTTATATTGGGGAGAGGAAATATGATGTTTTCGAAAACAGGTCTTACTTGCTCGCGCGCTCTGCTTTTGGGGGCTTCGGGGCTGGCATTGGGCGCGGCCTTTGCGCCGGGCGCGAGTGCGCAGGAAGTGGCGGCGGAAAGCGAGGCGGCCGACGAAGCTGGACTAGGTGAAATCATCGTCACCGCGACTCGTCGCGAGGCGCGTCTGCAGGATATTCCGATGTCGATCAACGCCTTTGGCAGTGATCAATTAGAGGAAAGAGGGGTCGAGAGCGTCCACGATATGCAATTTCTTGCAGCGGGTCTGCAGATTGATAATTCCGTTGGAATCACGCGCATAACAATACGTGGCATTGGAAATAACCAGGTGAATGAAGGTTCAGAGTCGGGAGTTGCCGTGCATCGGGACGGGGTATTTCTTTCCGAGCGGCCGGAGCAGGGCACTTCCTTTTTCGATGTTGAGCGAGTCGAGATACTGCGTGGACCGCAGGGCACCCTCTATGGACGAAATGCGACAGGCGGATCCGTCAACATCATTACCAAAGCGCCAACGCGGTATTTTGAAGCCGGCGGCAGTCTCACATACGGCAATTACGACCTCGTTGAAACCGAAGGTTATGCCAGCGGGCCGTTGATCGGAGACGAGCTTATGGCACGTTTCGCCTTCAAGACCAGGACTCATGACGGCTTCACGCCCAACATTTTTGATGGGCGCAGGTTGGACAACGGCGATCTTGCGAGTGTGCGCGGCAAACTTCGCTATGAGCCGACATCCAGTTTTCGTCTGGACCTTGTCGCGGACTATAATCGTGATGACAGTTTTCGTGGTTTTGTCGCTGAAAGGAACAGTACTGGTCAACCTCTGGCGCATGAACTGGGCGCTGACGGTGTGTTGGGTACTGCAGACGACGGTGTATTGCCGTCTGGCCGCGCAGTTAACTTGAACGATGAGAACGTCACCGAACGGGAATGGTGGGGTTTAAGTGCCAAGGCGGAATGGGACCTTGGCGGTGTGACATTGGGGTCCACGACGGCGTATCGCAAAGCACACTACTTCCAGTCTGCGGATCTCGATGGAGGTGACTTGAGCCGCCTTTTGTCGGAGGCACTCACTTACGACGCAGAACAAATCTCCCAGGAAATAACTCTATCTTCATCTGGGGCTGGCGAACTGCAATGGGTTGTTGGTGCGTTTTATTTTCACGCTGACAGATCTCTCATTCTTCCTATTGTGTTGCCTCCTCTTGGAACAACCTTGCTTGGCGAAGTCGATGATCTGCCGATTGATACCTATGCAGTCTTTGGCGAGGCGAGCTATCCCGTTCTTGACCGGCTTACTCTGACCATTGGCGCCCGTTACAATTATGAGAAAAAGTCAATCGATCAGTCGTCAACAATCTTCGGCGTAACCAGTTCTGAGCAATTGGAAGATAGTTGGAACTCGTTCACGCCCAAGGCCGCGCTTACTTATGAATTCAGCGACGCGGTCACTGCCTATGCGACGGTCGGGAAAGGCTTCAAGGCTGGCGGTTTCAATACGGCTACGCTGCAAGGAAGAGCCTTTGAACCGGAAAAAGTGACCAATTACGAAGTAGGGCTCAAGTCCTTATTGCTTGATGGTCGATTGAGAAGCAGTATCTCCCTATTTCATATGGACTACCGCAATCTTCAAGTGGAGGTCAGAAGAGATAATGGTCAAGGTGCCGTACTGCTTTCTATAGATAATGCTGCGGCGGCTACGATTCGCGGTGCTGAGTTCGAGTTCGAGGCGCGGCCAGCTGAGTTTCTATCTTTCGATGGCAACGTTTCTTATCTCGACGCGACATTTGACGAATGGCCTGATGCGATCAACAATTTGGTTGGTAATACTCCGATAGATGTTTCTGGAAACCGTCTGCCAAACTCACCGCGATGGGCCGCTAATCTGGGCGCAGCCATTACTATTCCGATAGGAAGCTGGGGTTCAGCAACCCTGCGGGGGGAATATTCCTACAAGAGCCGCACATTCTTTCGACCATTTGAGGAAATGGATCTATCGCAAGAACCGTTTGGCTTATTCAACGCCCGCCTCACCTTTGAGGATGCAGATGGGCGATGGAACATCGCGAGCTGGGTAAAGAACTTGACTGACGAAGTGGCGGCGGCAGGAATGACCCAATTTGGTAGTTCCCTTTCAGGAAGGCCGAGAGCCGTCATACTGCATCCCCCGCGCACCTATGGTGTGACGGTTGGTTATAGGTTCTAGCCGGCACTCGTACGGCCCGGCGTTCGACAAAGGTAGACGTCGGGCCGCTACTGATACGAATCTGCGGTACCGTCGATCACATTCGAGGCGGCAACCGCTTGTTTTAAAGCGGGAATGCACGTGGAATATTCCACATCTTGGTTCTGGCAATTGAGAATGATGTTGAGGTCAGGAGGCGCACGTCACTCTCAACGAGGTCGAATGCCTTCATCGAGTCGTCCCTTTTTCCAGTCATTCCCGCAAATTTAGATCAATTGGACGTTCTCGTCGTTGAGGAATGTATGAGTAAGGCAATACACGTAGGCGATTCATTGGATCCTATGCTGTTCCGGCCGGGAGCTATCTCGTCCGAGACGGTCGCAGTCAATAGGGCCGTCGCGGAGGCCATCGCCGGGCTGCCTGACTGGTGGCAGGTTGGCGCAGCGGAAGCCAGGGCGCAGCGGGCAAGCGGCGGGGGTCCTTATCCTCTGCCTCCGAAGTCGGAAACGGCGCGGACAATCCGCATCAAGGGCAGAGGTGTTGACGTTCCCGTGCGGATCATCATGCCCGATAACCCGTCGGGAATCTATCTCCATATCCATGGTGGCGGCTGGGTGTTTGGCGCAGCAGACCAGCAGGACCCGATGCTGGAACGTGTCGCGACCAATACGGGGCTTGCCGTGGTCAGCGTCGACTATCGTCTTGCGCCGGAACATCCCTATCCCGCTGGTCCCGACGATTGCGAGAGCGCCGCGCTTTGGCTCGTCGAGAATGCACGGGCTAAGTTTGGCACCGAAATTCTTACCATTGGCGGGGAAACCGCCGGCGGGCATCTCGCTGCCGTAACGCTTTTACGGATGCGTGACCGCCATGCCTGCACCGGCTTCAAGGGAGCCAACCTTGTTTTTGGAGCATTCGATCTGGGTATGACTCCGAGTGCACGCCAGTTCGGCAACGAGCAGCGTCCCTTGCGCACCCTCGATATTGAAAAGTTTCGTGGTGCGTTCGTGCCTTCAGGCACCGACGTGAGGGGCCCCGATCTCTCGCCGCTTTATGCCGATCTCGCAGGGCTTCCACCGGCGTTGTTTACAATCGGTACGCGCGATGGGCTCCTCGACGACACGCTTTTTATGTATGCGCGCTGGATTGCCGCCGGCAATGGGGCCGAACTCGCTGTCTATCCGGGCGGGGCCCATGGCTTCGCCCACTTCTCCGGCGCGCTCGCGGCCCAAGCATACGCGAGGATGGACCAATTTCTTAGCACCTGTCAGCAGGGCCACGGATGAGCGTGATGGCGAATCAAGTTCTAAAAAGTGGTGTAGCGGCGATTGCGCCGCCTCAACATGTATCTGTCGCCTCTCGCACTAGAGTCAACGGCTGGTACGCCCGCTACGTGCTTGGCGTGCTAGTTCTCGTCTATGTGATCAACTTCATCGACCGGCAGATTTTAGCGATCTTGGCCGAAGATATTAAGGCTGATTTGGGCGTATCGGATGCGCAGCTCGGCTTTCTGTTTGGCACGGCTTTCGCTGTGTTCTATGCCACTTTCGGTGTCGCCTTCGGACGGCTCGCCGATGTTTGGAACCGCAAAAAGCTGATCACCGTCGGGCTTGGATTCTGGAGTCTAATGACGGTAGCGTCCGGCCTTACGCGCAGCTTTCTGCCGCTCGCTTTCTGCCGGTTCGGTGTAGGCATCGGCGAAGCGAGCGCCACCCCGGCCGCCTTTTCAATGCTATACGATTATTTTTCTCCCAAGGTGCGCACGACGGTGCTTTCCATTTACTCCGGGGGTGTCTACATCGGCATGGGCTTGGGACTATTCCTAGGAGGCTCGATCCTTGAAGCCTGGGCTGCGGCTTGGCCGCATCCAGCGCAGGCACCGTTTGGATTGAGGGGCTGGCAGGTAGCCTTTATGGTAGTAGGCCTGCCCGGTCTGATTATGGCACTTTGGGTGTCGACGCTGCGTGAGCCCGTTCGGGGGCACACCGACGGGATTATTAGCGATAATCATCCGCGTCCCCTTGGGGAAATGGGCGTCGTGCTCATAAGTATGCTTCCTGTAGCTAATTGGGTGTCGTTTTACAGGCAGTCAGGCCAGCACAATTTGGCAGTTAGCAATGCCGCCGCCGCTACCCTTATCGCGGTTATTTCTCTGGTGCTGGCCGAGCTGACAGGGGATATTCTTCAATGGATGGCGCTGGCTGTTGGCGTTTATGCCGCCGTTTCCTGGGCCCAGGGCCTCGCCCTGCGTGATCCCGTTGTATTCGGTATGATGTTCAGGTGTAGGACGTTGACGACCTTCATCTTTGCGGGCGCGAGTTGGACCTTCACTATTGTGGGAATTGGTTTCTGGGCTGTGCCATTTTTTCAGCGCTACCATAACGTGAGCGCTGGCGAAACGGGCGCAATTCTGGGGCTGGCGATGGCGACTATGGGCTTTGTGGGCATCATCGTCGGCGGAATACTAGCCGACAGGTTACGCCTATACACGCCCAAAGGAAAACTCATTGTCTGGTTGGGGAGCGTGTCCGCGGCGCTCGTTTCGTCCTTGCTGTTCTTGACGGCACAGGATGTACGCCTCGCCTATTTCGGGTTCTTTGTACTCTACTTGACTGGCACAATGGCGCATGGGCCGGCGGTATCAACGGTCAATGACCTGATGCTTCCGCGAGGACGAGCAACTGTTTCGGCATTTGCTTTTATGATTTCTACTTTCGGCGGAGCGGCTCTTGGGCCGTATGTCACAGGTCATATCAGCGACATCATTGCGGTGGGAGGCGCCAGCAGCGGCGAGGCGCTGCGACAGGCCATGCTTTGGACTCTCCTGCTTCCATTGACAGGCATTTTGTTTGTGAGCCGACTTCTGCGTCATATCGCAGATGATGAAGAGAGTTTAATCACGCGCGCGCGGGCACTGGGCGAAAAGATATAGGAAGCGAACGGAAAGACGTTGGATGTTTTCGTCAAAAGTGTGGAGTGAACGTTATGCATATAAAGCATGTAAACATTAGAGATCTTAATCCTCTACATAGATCCAGTCTTAAGATATGGCCAACATCATTACAAGAAAATAGTAAAGCCTTTGAGATTTTAAAACATGGGGATCTGGGTTGTCCCGACGATGCTAGTCTCAACGCAATTGAACTGAATCCTGGGGCTGTTTACCCAGCTCATGCTCACGATCAGCCTGAGTTCTACTACGTCCTCAAAGGACAAGCGAAAATGACGTGGGGAGATGACACGTTCATAGCGTCGTCCGGGTCCGCAATTTACACTCCGCCAGGCGTCGGGCATCGCGTCGAGGCTATAGGTGAGGAGCCCTTCGTTGCGTTGGTGTTCTGGTGGGCACCCGGCGGAGATAAGGAAGCTATCGGTCGGAATTACCGCTTTCTGGGCGATTAAATGGCGCGTTTGGAATGATTTTTGTGCAGGGACCTGATCGTATGAAGGACTTAAACGTGACACATGCTTTATGTGGCCACCAATATGGCTTGCCAGTCGTGGAGCCGGAAACGGTCGGCATGTGTAGTGAGAGACTTGCTCGTATCAAGCCTGTCATGATGAAGTTCGTTGACGAGGGGCAAGCACCGGGATTTGTCACCGCGATCGCGCGACGCGGCGAACTCGTCCACTACGAGGCAATGGGCTACATGGATGTAGCGAGCCGTAGACCAATGCTACCCGATGCGATTTTCCGACTGCACTCACAGACAAAGCCGGTCGTCGGCGTCGCAACAATGATGCTGTTCGAGGAAGGTCATTTCGGTCTTAACGACCCGATTGCTGCCTATCTGCCGGAATTCTCCGAAATGGAGATTCTGCAGGATGACGGCTCGCGTGTGAAGGCCCGTCCTATCACGATCAAGCATCTCATGACCCACACAGCTGGGCTTTCCTATTATCTTTATCCCGAAACGCCGGTTGGCAAGATGTACGTGGATGCCGGACTCGTCACCAATTCCGCAAGGCTAAATGGCACTACCTGCGAGCAGTACGTGAAGAAGATCGCGTCCCTGCCGCTAATCGCACAGCCTGGGACAATCTGGTCTTATAGCGAGGCTATGACGGTCTTGGGTCGGCTGATCGAGGTCATATCCGGCCGGTCCTTGGGAGAGTTTCTTAAGCAGCGCCTCTTCACGCCCCTGGGCATGGTCGACACGAACTTCTACGTACCGCCCGAGAAGATCGATAGGCTAGCTACGCAATACATGCAGGCGCCAGACGGTGGTCTGGTTGAGGTTCCCAAGGACGATATTTCCAAAGGGGACTACGCTTCTGTATCCAATGATTTCAGCCGCCCACCCTCTTACGAGGGGGGCGGCTCGGGCCTGGTCGGCACGGCTCCTGATTACTTACGCTTTGCCCAGATGCTGTTGAATGGAGGAGAACTCGACGGCGAGAGGTTCCTTAGTCCCCTGACAGTGGATTGCATGATGTCGAATCACTTGGGGCCGGAGTTTGGAGAGGCGCCACTGGCGGCGATGGGGAACTATGCTTGGTCAACCCCCGGCATCGGGTTTGGCTTCTGTGGTCTCGTGGTGACTGATATCGTGGCTTCCGGCTCGACTGGATCGAATGGGGAGTACAGCTGGGGTGGCGGCGCGAGCACCGATTTTTGGATCGATCGGCGGCAAAATTTGATTGGCTTGGTGATGACGCAGCTCTTGGTTACAGGTTGCATACCCTCGCGTGAACGGATGCACCAAATGACCTATCAGGGAATCGTTAACAGCGATTGGATAAGTTCGAGCCAGAATGAATGTGTTTATTAAAAGAATTCATAATATTCCAAATAGAACAATATGCATGTCACAATTATTTGTGAGATTGTTTTTCTAGATTTCACGGATATTCGATAAAAATCTAGAAATTCTATATTTTCTTAGTTTGATCTGAACGGCATGTTCGTAATTATCTGGGTGGTGTAAACGGCCGGCGGGGCGGGGGTGACCCCGTGTTTTCTTGTGACTTACATTCCGCTAGATGGGGTATCGTTCAATCATGGATAGGACATCGTTCAACTCGAAACCTTCTCAGCTTGAAGGGTCACTCTCGGGGATCAATGTCCTTGACTTCGGTCACTATTACCCTGGCCCGATGGCGGCCATGATGTTGGCTGACCAGGGTGCGAATGTCATTCGCGTGGTGAAGCCGGGCGATCTGGAACTGCCGAGTCAACAATATCGCCTGCTCAACCGGAACAAGAAGCTGCTGACACTTGACCTGAAGAGTGTCGAGGGAAAGGCCCAAGCACTGTCGCTGATCGAGCGTGCTGACGTGGTGATCGAGAACTTCCGCCCCTGCGTGATGCATCGGATGGGGCTGGATTATGCCAGCGTCAAGGCGCAAGGACGATCCCGACATTGGATCCGTCCCTTTTTGAATGCTCAATCTGGGCCTGGACCGGTTCTGCCGTGTTGATTGCCACTTTGACACTCATCTCTTCACCGCTCGATTGTACTATCTGGCTGGGCTTCACCCGGACAAGAATTCTCATCTCTATAACACAAACCGCAGATGTCGGTTTCAGGCGTTGGCAACCATTCCGCCATCCACCGGGATTGTAACACCAGTTATCCATGCGCTCGCTTTCGAAGCGAGAAAAATTGCGACGCCGGCAGCATCGTCAGCTGATCCGGCACGTCCGCGCGGGATATACTTGACGATCTCGGTTTCGTCAGCATGTGCCATCATCTTGGTCATTAACAAGCCGGGGGCAATTGCGTTGACGTTGATGTTTTCGGCGGCGAGGGCGGCAGCCAGGTGCCTGGTGAGCTGGATTACACCAGCCTTTGAGGCAGAATAGGCAAAATTGTCGGCATGCGGATTTGTAATGCCGTTGATCGATGCGATGTTGATTATGCGTGCAGGATCCTCAGCGCCAGAAGCTTGCCGCAAAAAGGGCGCCAACTTCTGCGTCAAAAAGAATGGTGACTTGAGATTGAGATCAACCACTTTGTCCCAACCGCTTTCGGGATAATCGTCGAACGGCGCTCCCCAGGTAGCTCCAGCGTTGTTGACAAGGATATCGAGCCTGCTTTCATGTTCGGCAAATGCCGAGACCAGTGCTTCGATCCCCTCGACAGTCGAAAGGTCGTACGGCAGTGCGAGACAGGATCCGAATTCGCTCAAGCGTCTCGCGGTTTCCTCGCAATCGCTGGCCTTGCGCGAAGTGATATAGGTCCTGACGCCTGCTTCCACATAGCCGCGCGCAAACATCTCACCGATTCCGCGTGAACCGCCAGTGACGATTGCTGTTTTTCCTTCAAGCCCAAAGAGATGCCTCAGTGGATCAATAGAATTGTTACTCAATAGTTCGGCCTCCGCTTAATTTCCTCATTGGCGCGCAAGTTCATCATGCTGCATCAAGATCGAACATGCGGTTGCATGGGATTCAAGCTCAAGCATGCACAGCCAGTGTGCGAAGAGCGCTGGCTTGTCGCTGCCCTCGATCTCGACAATGGTATCGTAACCCAGGAGCACGCGCGAAGGCGATTTCCAGTCGAGACTACCAAGCACCAACCGTCCCCTGATTCGTGATCTGGACGGCACTGGGCTCAACATGCGAACCTTGTCGAACCCGTAATTGATGGCGAGGCGCGTGCCCTTGACCTCGATCCCCGCCTCAAAGGCAAACTTGCTGAGCAGCGAGAGCGTGAGGAAACCATGCGCGATCGTACCGCCGAAGAACGACTCCCTGGCCTTGTCAGGATCGACATGGATGAATTGCCAATCCTCCGTGACCTGCGCGAAGGCATCGATGCGTTCCTGCGCAATCGTCGTCCAGCCCGAGACGCCAATCTCGCGGTCGATCCAATCATCGAGCTCGCTGGGCACAACAATTGGCATGCTCAGTCCTTCCATACTGGCGCGCGCTTCTCAAAAAAGGCAGCCATGCCCTCCTTGGCGTCATCGCTTGCGACGCAGGTGAAGAAACGCGATTTGAGATCCGGCAGGGCATCATCGAAGCTTGCCATTTCGACATCGCGCATGGCCTTGAGGCCCGCCTGCATTGTGGCCGGCGCATAGCTTGCGAGTTCCTGCGCGAGCTTTCCGACGCGTACAGACAGCAGTTCGTGCGGAACCGCTTCGTTGACAAGGCCGAGCTCGGCTGCGCGCCTGGCTGAAAGCATCTGGCCTCGCATGATGAAATCTGTCGCGTCGCGGCGCGGCAGGATACGGAAGAGGCCCGCCATGACCTGGAAGGGCCACAGGCCGCGCTTGATCTCAGGGGCCGAAAAGGTCGCGCGATCGCTCGCAATCGCGTGGGTCGCGTTGCACACCATGAGCAGCGCGCCAGCGAGCACCGGGCCTTGGATCCTGGCGATGACCGGTTTGTTGAGATGATAGAGCGCAATCACCATGTCATCGACTTCGCCAAGGTGAGGGATCGTCGACTGGCTCTTCGGCTGCGGCTCACCGCTCAGCGCCTTGAGATCGCCTCCGGCGCAAAACACATCGCCGCTCGCTGCAAGCACGACCACGCGCACAGCGCGGGTATGCTTGGCAAAGCTGAGAAGATGGAGCAGCTCATCGACCATCACGTCGTTGATCGCATTGCGGCGCTGTGGGCGGTTGAGCGTGACAGTGAGAATATGGTCCTCAAGCTGCGGGATTACGGCTTCAAAAGTTTCGCCTTCGAAATGGGTCAACGTTTCGCTCACAGCAACGCCTCCGGCACATCGATCAGCCTGGCGCGCAGATATTCGCCCAGCGACTTGGCCTGACCATCGGTACGGGTCGCGGCCGCAATCCCTTCTCCCAGCACACCACGGATGACGAAATTGAGGCTGAGAATATTGGGCAGCTCGAAGCGTTCGATGGGATATTGAGCCATGTCGGGAAGGAGTTCGGCCAGCTTCTGGGCGGTGAGGAAATGATAGAGGAAAGCATAGGCTTCCTCGGTCCTCGCCCAGACGCCAACATTGGCATTGCCGCCCTTGTCGCCCGAGCGAGCGCCGAAGAGTTGTCCCAGCGGCACGCGCGCCGTTGGACCATTGGGGACGGGCGGCGCATCATAGGGCGGACCATGATAACCGTCTTCAGGCAGATCGAGCTGACTTGTCGGCAGCACTTCGGTGACCTTGCCGTCAGAATGGACGCGCTCGACGATATGTTTGCTGTCGACCAGCGCGGGCCAGTGCTCGATCACCGGACCCGAGGAGGTGACGGCGGGCTTGCCGTAGAAGCCCGGAAAACTCGCCAGTGCCAGCTCGGTCACCTTGCGGCCGAAGCCTCGTCCGACCTTGGCCGGATCGGAGGAATGGACGATGAGTCGGAGCGTTGCGGTGGCTGCATCATTCGACTGCGGATCGTGCCTGTCGGTGCGCAGCAGCAACTCGTCAACCCGGTCGAACGTCTCGCGTCCGCCAAGGCTATCGAACAGCGCGTCGGTAAAGACCCTGGCCTTCGCTTCGACATCGAGCCCGGTCAGCGCGAGCTCGATGCTGATTCGATGGCCAGCTTCGAGGTTCATGCAGACCTTATGCGTTGGCGGCGGACTCGATCCCCTGACCCCAGTTACTCGCACGCGCTCGGGCCCGGCCGCCTGCATGCTGAAGCTGTCAAAGTGGCCGGTCACGTCGGGATTGAGATAGGCCGGTGAGCCGATCTCGTAGAGCGTCTGCGCGGTAAGTGTGCCCTTAGAAACCAGTCCTCCGGTACCGGGATGCTTGGTGATCGTGAAACTGCCGTCCGCCTCGATCTCGGCAATCGGAAAACCGACATTGCGTAATGACGGGACTTCATGAAAGAAGGCGTAGTTACCGCCCGTAACACTCGCCCCGCATTCGATCAGGTGGCCCGCCAGCAGCGCTCCGGCAAGTTGATCATAATCATCGCGGCTCCAGCCAAATTTCCAGGCAGCCGGCCCAATGACGATCGAAGCATCGGTGACGCGCGGGCAGATGACGATATCCGCGTCATCATCGAGCGCCTGCTTGATCCCCCATGCGCCGAGATAGGCATTGGCTGTAAGCACGCTGCGATTGGACTCGGCAATGGACTTGCCGCTATCGATATTGGCCAATCGCTCGCCTGCCTCGGTCAGTTCGCCGAGCCGCGGAACTAAATCGTCACCCTCGATCCAGGCAATCTTGGGGCGTACGTTCAATTGATCGCAGGCATGGCGCACGGCCTGGGCGCAGCCTTCAGGATCAAGCCCTCCAGCATTGGCCACGATCTTGATCCCGCGCGCCATGCACTGTTCGATCACTTCGATGACCTGGCGCACGAAGGTCGAGGCATAACCTGCGGCATCATTCTTGAGCCGCTTCTTGTAGAGGATCGCCATGGTAAGTTCGGCGAGGTAATCGCCGGTCAACACATCGATCGGGCCGCCGTCGACCATTTCGCGCGCGGCGGCGAAACGATCGCCATAGAAGCCCGAACAATTGGCGATGCGAAGCACGTCATGTCCTGCAATCAATCTTCATTCCCCCTAAGGCTTTGACGACACCGAGGGACCCGGGAGCCGTCCTGCTAGCGTCAGTTAAGAGTCTGACGCAGTACAAGAGTCTCGACAGTGCCTCAGGACCCGCGCAACGCCCATGGCAGGTTCGCCCTCATCAATTGGCAGATTCGACCACACATACGCCAATGCAGGTCAGCATGATGAGAAGCCGTCGCGTCTCTGCCTCGCCGCAGCCTGGCTCATGCGTCGCCATACTCATACGAGCCCCTGCAGGTCTTCTCATCATAGTTGCCGCGGAGTTGTCAGCGCCCAGAGCGCGAAAACCTGATCAGGGAAAGCAAGTCAGCGGACAAACATCAGGGCCAGTGGATCAGGTCCACGACCAAAAGGCCGAAGACATGACCGCACCCGAAGACGCTAACCACAATCTTCACCCATGATGACAGAGCGCTGTCCAGACATGACTGCGCCCCTACCAGGCAATCGTAGCGGAATGACAAGATAAGCCATCCTATTTTGACGTCTACGCGGTCAAAAATGCCAATTGATGCGGTCGTTTGCGCCATGGTCACATCGGTGGATCAATTTTAATTTCGCGTTACGTCTGGCCAGCCCTTCGGGTCGTAACGGCCAATAATCGATCCTGCCGAGTCACGGCATTGAGCCTCAGCTCGGCGGCGTTTCTAGTGTGAGTCGCGCAGAAAGAGGGACTGCTATGATTGTGGATCGGCCGATGCTCCCGAACATGGCCGGGTAGGGCGGGCGCACAATTCAAGGCCATCGAACATTTGACTGGAACTGAGGTTGGCGGGTCAACCGATGACCTGACTCGGGCCAGCCTTCTTCATTGTAGAACAAGTAAGGGTAAATGAGAAAATGACGATCAGTTTTGAAGGCAGGGTCGCGATCGTGACGGGTGGTGGCAACGGCCTGGGGCGCGAACATTGCCTGCAATTGGCTCAGCGCGGCGCGAAAGTGGTGGTGAACGATCTGGGCGGCTCGCTCGACGGCTCGGGTGCATCGGCTTCGGCGGCGGAAAGCGTGGCCGAAGAAATCCGCGCTGCCGGCGGTGAGGCGATCGCCAATGGCGCGGACATTACCGATCTCGAGCAGGTCGAAGCGATGGTTGCCGAGGCCAAGGCCAAATGGGGCCGGGTCGATATCCTGGTCAACAACGCCGGGATCCTGCGTGACAAGACCTTCGCCAAGATGACGATGGACGACTTCAAGAAGGTCGTCGACGTGCATCTCTTCGGAACCACCAATTGCTGCAAGGCGGTCTGGGAGACCATGCGCGAACAGAGCTACGGGCGTATTCTCGTGACCTCGTCCTCCTCGGGCATCTACGGGAATTTCGGCCAGTCGAACTACGGCGCGGCAAAGGCCGCGATGATCGGGCTGATGAACGTGCTGCATTATGAAGGCGCGAAGTATGATATCCGCGTCAATGCGCTGGCACCGACCGCGGCAACGCGCATGCTCGAGGACCTCATCGATTCCGAGAAGGTCAAGGAACTGATGTCGCCGGCCTCGGTCTCTCCGGGCGTGCTTTATCTCGTGAGCGAAGAGGCACCTTCGCGGGTGATCCTGGGGGCAGGGGCGGGCTCGTTTGCGGTCTCGCGCATCTATGAGAGCCCGGGCGTCTTCCTCGGCTCCGACGCCACCGTCGACGATGTTGCGGCGAACTGGGAGGCGATTGCCGATCCAGCAGGCCAGGTCGCGCTCGCCAATGGCGGCGAACAGACGGGCAAGTTCGTCGAGATGGCAGCTACTGCCCTCGGTATCGACCTCAAGCAGGAGCAGGCAGCATGAGGGAAGCAGTTATCGTCTCCACCGCGCGCACGCCGATCGGCAAGGCCTATCGCGGCGCGTTCAACAATACGCCGGCGCCAACGCTGGGTGGTCATGCGATCCAGCATGCCGTCGAACGCGCAAAGGTCGATCCGGCCGAAATCGAGGACGTCACCATGGGCTGCGCTCTGCAGCATGGCACGGCGTTCATGAATGTCGCACGCCAAAGTCTGATCCGCGCAGGTCTGCCGGTCACGGTCTCGGGCCAGACGCTCGACCGGCAATGTTCGTCGGGCATGATGGCAATCGCGATCGCCGCCAAGCAGATCGTGTGCGACGGGATGGATGTGGCGATCGGTGCGGGTCTGGAATCGATCTCGACCAACCAGGTGCCGCAGGCCTTCGTCTCTCCCGATCCTTCGCTCATCGAGAGCAAGCCCTCGCTCTACATGTCGATGCTCGAGACCGCCGAGATCGTCTCGGAGCGCTACGGGGTGAGCCGCGAAGCGCAGGACGAATACGCACTGCAATCACAGCAGCGCACGGCAGCCGCACAAGGGGCGGGCAAGTTCGACGATGAAATCGTCTCCATGGCCGCTACCATGAAGGTCATGGACAAGGAGACCAAGGAGGTCTCCGAGCACGAAGTCACGCTGGCAGGCGATGAAGGCAATCGCCCGCAGACCACGCTCGAGAACCTGCAGAACCTGAAGCCGGTCTTTGCGGACGGGCAGGTGCTCAAGGAAGG